>NZ_LT629759.1:2100000-2353093 GCF_900105025.1 Parafannyhessea umbonata
GCACGCCGAACACGCTCTGGTTCACGCCGGAATAGATGCCGACGGTGCCGTTGTTGTTTCCCAGGTACCAAGAGCTGCGCACATACAGCGCCATCGAGCCGGTTACCAGGGCGAGAAGGACGACGATTGCCAGCAGGCCGCCAAACAGCCAGCGCCTGCGATACGTGCGCCTGGCCTCCGAGGAGCCGTCGTCGAGGACGTCCACGACGACGACCGTGACGTTGTCGTGCCCGCCTCCGGCCAGCGCTGCGGACACGAGGTTGTCCGCAGCGGTCTGAGGATCGACGCACGAGACGGCGATGTCCTCTATCTCGGAGTCCTCGACCATGGAGGAGAGTCCGTCCGAGCAGATTATGATGCGGTCTCCCGTCGTGACCTCGAGCGTGAAGTGGTCGGCGTACATGTCCGGGTCGTTGCCGAGCGCACGCGTGATGATGGAGCGCGACGGGTGGACCCTCGCCTCGTCCGCGGTGATCTCGCCGGCGTCCACCAGCTCCTCGACGTACGAGTGGTCGTGCGTGAGACGCACAAGCGCTCCTGCGTGGAGGAGGTAGATGCGCGAGTCGCCAACGTGGGCGATGGCGACCTTGTTCTTCTCGACGAGTATGCACGATGCGGTGCAGCCCATGCCGGGCTTGCCCTTGCCGGTCTTGGCGCCTTCGATTACCTTGGCGTTCGCGGCTTCGACGGCAGCGCCGAGAAGGACGTCGTCCGCGTGGAGCGGGGCGTTCGCGGCGATGGTCTCGACCGCGATCGAGCTTGCGACCTCGCCGGCCGCATGCCCGCCCATGCCGTCGCACACGGCGAACACGGGCGCCTGCACGAGGAACGAGTCCTCGTTGTGGCTGCGCACCAGGCCGATGTCCGTGCGTGCGCCCCAGGCCAGCATGCCGCTGGCACCCCTTCTGGAGTCCGTGCCCTCGCGGTTCTCGACGGGAATGACGTCGTGGCCGGGGCTTGCGACGGGCTTCTTGGCGCCGTGGCCGGCGATTCTTGTGTACAGGCTCTCCCGGTGGCGGGGGAGTGGCAGCGGCTTCAGCTTCATCGGCGGCTCACATGCATGATGGCGTCGCCCACCTGGACCTCGTCGCCGTCGCGAAGCGTGACGGGCGTGTCTCCGATGGGGTGGCCGTTCACGAGCGTGCCGTTCTTGGAACCGAGGTCCTCGAGCACGAGCGCCGGCCCCTGCAGCGTGAAGCGCGCGTGCGTGGCCGAGACGAACGGCTCGTTGATGACGATGTCCGAGGACGGGGAGCGGCCTATGACCACGGGACCCAGGATGTCCACGTGGAGGCCGCGGAGCGCACGCGAGCCCTTCTCGACGTCGACGGACCAGATGGCCGCGTCACGGCGCTGGCCGCGCACGAGGCCGATGCCCGTCTTCATGACCGCGAAGAGAAACGCGTACAGCAGGACGACGAGGACGATCCTGCCGATGAACAGAGCGAGGTCGATCATCATGACTGGTTCTCCCTGAACTCAAGGTTCACCAAACCAAGCGTGATGAGGTCGCCGTCCGCGAGGGCGCACGAGCTGACCTCGGCGTCGTTCACCAGGGTGCCGTTGGTGGAGTTGAGGTCTGTTATGTGCCACGTGCGGCCGTCGAACGAGAGCTCGGCGTGGTGGCGCGACACGTTGGGGTCGTGCAGGACGATGCCGTGGGGCGTGCGCTCGCGGCCGATGACCGTCGTGGGCGCGATGCCGGTGTACGTGCGGCCGGTCTGGTGGTTGACGAGCAGGCAGGTGGGCACGTCCGTGGCGGCCTCCTGCGCATTGGATAGGTTGCGGTCGCGGCTGACCAGAGGGACGTTCCTGCGCTGCGTCTGCGGTACGGGGATGGCCTCGGCCTGCGGCGCGGCCGGGATGTCGTCCGGCTGGACGAAGTCCGTGGGGATGACCTTGAGGCCGGCGGACGCGTCCGCGACGGGCTCGACGACGGGGGCGAACTCCTCGTGCAGGAGGCCGTCCACGATGTCGCGGTTGATGGGCGCGGGCTCCGGCACGGCGGGCGCCGCTGAGGGCTCCGGCGGCAGGACCTCGATCGCGGGCTCTGCCGGCGCGCGGTGCGGGGACCTTGCGCGGCGCGGCTTGCGCTCCGGCGCGCCGTCGTCGGGACGAAGCTGCCCCGCGGCGCCGCCAAGGCCCACGGAGCTAGAAAGGAAGGCGTCCTCCTCCGCACGCAGCCTGGAAAGCGTGCCGGCGTCGACGTTTTCCGCGAACACGGCGAACTTGCCGCTGCGAAGCGATGGGTCGACCATGAAGCGCGCGAGTGGCTTGCCCACGAAGATGTATCCCTTGCTCTGGGCCTGAGCCTCGACGAACGCGACGATCTCTGCGGTGAGCTGCGCGTACAGAGGGCGCATTGCGGCGTCGTCCGCGGCGGAGACCAGGATGGTATACAGAGCGGGCGCGGTGTTTATACCGTCGATTTCGAATGTCTCGTTCTCCATCTCGCGCGTGGCGCGCTTGGCGAGCTTCTTGAAAGAAAACGGCGCGGTGTAACCCTGGGGCGCGGCGCCAAACGCGTCGCCCACGCGGGTCTCGAACGTCTTAAGCAAATTCATCTATTTCCTCAACCTCCCCGCCCGCGTCGAGCGGGCCCCTTAGGTTGGTGGCAATGCACACAAACACACATAAGAGTATCGCAACGGCGACGTCTACAAACTTAGGGCTGGTCCATATACCGCCATTCTCCACTCGCACCGCCATGAACTGCGACGCTATGAGAATTGCGGTACCAACGACCTGACCTGCGACACCGCTGACAACGGAGCTCTTGAGCCTGCCGGAGCGGTACAGAAGAGACGCGACGAGCGACCCCAGACAACTGCCAGCAAAAAGCAGCCAGGTGTCAGGACGGGCGAGCCTGGCTACAAGCGCGGTCCCCACGGCATCCGCGCCAAAGCCAACCTGCCGTGCCGCGCCAAAGGCAAGCTGCCACGCAAAGCCCGCTCCCGCGGTTGCCGCGGCCCGCGCGGGCGTGAGGCAGAACGCCGCGAGCGCCGCCCCGCCAAACGGCTGACCAAGGGCGCAGGGGAGAAGAACGCAGCACGTGGACAGACGCTCGCTCGTGCCGATGGGAATCCACCACGCTAGGAACAGGACGACGCACGCAAGTGGCAGGAGGATGGACGCGGCGGTATCTCCGCTCCCGAAGAGCGAAAACGCGAACGCCGCCAGCGCAAGCGCGGATCCTGCCGGCGGCCATGCCGCCCCGACGCCGGCCGCGGCCAGCGCCGCGACGCCTGCGCTCTGCGCGAGCGACGATGCCGAGAGCGTGACGTACGCCATCCAGGCGGAAAGCGCCGCAGCCCCGGCGCGCGCGGCGGTGCCGCCAAGCCAGGGGTAGCGATAGGCGACGGGCAGCGCCTCCGGCTTGAACTCGTCTGCCCGCAACGCCACGTCCTTCTCGTCCTGAGACATAAGCTCTTTAATGGACTCCGCGCCAAGGTCAGGGTCTCCCAGGCCAAACACCAGCTCGTTTGCGAACGCCTCCGCAGAGGGGATGCGCTGCGTGGGGTTGGGGTCGAGCGCCTGCATGATGACCTCCTCGGCCATGCCCGCAAGCGTTGGGTCCATCTTGGACAGCGCCACCTTGGGGCCGCGCCCGATCTTGCGCAGGGACTCCTCGGCCGTCTTCGCCGCAAAGGGGTTTTGGCCGGTCAGGGCCTGCCACACCACGACCGCGAGCGAGAAGATGTCCGCGCGCTCGTCCACCAGGTCGCCCTCGATCTGCTCTGGCGGCATGTAGCCCACGGTGCCGCCGCGCGCCCCGCCATAGCCCGCGGCAGAGGCCAGCATGGCCATGCCAAAGTCGCAGAGCTTTATGGCGCCCGAGTGCTCGATCATGATGTTCGTGGGCTTGATGTCTAGGTGCAGCACGCGGTTCTCGTGCGCGAAGGACAAGGCGCTCGCCACGGATTGCACCAGGTAGGCGCACTCGTCGTTAGTGAGCGTGCCGCCTTCCACGCGCGCGAGGAAGTCCGCGAGCGTAAGGCCGTCGACGTATTCCATAACGAGGTACGCGTACGCGCGATCGACTTCGAAGTCGTACATGGTGACGATGTTGGGGTGCGCGAGCATGCTGGCCGTACGGGCTTCCGCAAGCGCCTCGCTTATGGTCGAGGCGGCCGCACCGCCGCCTTGGCTCATGAGGGGAATCCGCTTGATGGCGACCCTGCGTTGCAGACGCGTGTCCCAGCAGGTGAGGACGGTGCCAAAGCCGCCCGCCTCGCCGGGCTTCATGACCCGGTAGCGGCCCAGCAAAAGCGACTGCCTGGTCTGCGGCTGGGCGACGCCCGTCTGATGTTGCAAGAAGTCCTGGTCCCCCACGACGCCATCCTTGTCCGTTTGAGTTGCATGTGCTGGCGCGATGAAGTGTCACGGCACGTACATTGTACTGTTGAGAAGAGCATATCTGTCGTGACGCCATCCATTTCAGCATATGAGAGGTGTGAACGTGGTGTGGCGACCCCCGCCGTGGCGAAACTCTTCAAAATTACCCATTGCCAAACGGTGGTCGATGGTATTAGAATGCTGACTCACGCGGGCGTGGCGGAATTGGCAGACGCGTACGGTTCAGGTCCGTATGAGAGCAATCTCATGAAGGTTCAAGTCCTTTCGCCCGCACCATTGCATGTGAGGCCCCACCAGTCACCAGGCTGGTGGGGCTTTTTGCTTATATGTGGCACGCGTATGCGTACGCGCCGTCTGCGCTCCAACAAAAAAGGGCCCGCAGCCCACGTGGCTACGGAACCCCTCACCTGCGGTTTTTCTCGCCGTTCTATTGTTTGGGACTAGTTGTTGTCGTCCTCGAAGCTGCTCCAGCCGCTCTCGTCGTCATCGTCGTCGAAGAGGTCCCAGTCCTCGGGGGACTTCTCGTGGTTCTTGTAAATCTTGCGCGTCTTGCGCTCCAGAACGACGGAGACGATCAGGAAGAAGATGATTCCGCCGACTATAAGGCAGAGCACGCCTGCCGGCTTGTTGAACAGCCAGTCGAAGAAGGTGCCGATCTGACCCATAAGGTGACCTTTCTATCTTGGTGAACAACTCAGGCTAAAAAGCGAGATTCAGAACAACAAGTATATACTTGAACGGCTGTACGTAGGCCTGTCCCGACAGGCCGCTTGTTACCGATACAAAGGGGAAACGAGATGCTCGACATCAAGTTCGTACGCGAAAATCCTGACGCAGTGGACAAGTCGTGTGCGTCCAGGCAGAACGCGCACTGGGATAGGGAGAGGTTCTTCGAGCTCGACGAGGAGAGGCGCTCCGTGATCGCAGAGGTCGAGAACCTCCAGGCAGAGCGTAACGCGGCCTCCAAGGAGATCGGCCTCCTCATGCGCGATGGCAAGAAGGACGAGGCCGAGGCCGCCAAGGCGAAGGTCACCGCCAACAAGCAGAGGATCGCCGATCTTAACGAGAAGCGCACCGACGTGGAGAAGCAGCTCTTCGACCTGGTCGCGGCCATCCCCAACATCCCGCACGAGAGCGTTCCCTACGGCGTCGACGATTCCGACAACCCCGAGGTTCGCAAGTGGGGCGAGCCGACGCACTTTGACTTCGAGCCCAAGGCGCACTGGGACCTTGGCCCCAGCACCGGCATGATCGACTTCGAGCGCGGCATCAAGCTTGCCGGCACCAGGTTCTACCTGCTTGGCGGCGCCGGTGCCCTCATGGAGCGCGCGCTCATCAACTTCTTTATCGACACGCACGTAAAGGCCGGCTTCAAGGAGTGGTGGCCCCCCGTCATCACCAACTACGACAGCCTGTTTGGCACCGGCCAGCTCCCGAAGTTCGACGAGGACCTCTACCACGTCTCCGGCGGCATGTACCTCATCCCGACCGCGGAGGTCATGCTGACCAACATTCACCGCGGCGAGACTCTTGACGGCTCCCAGCTCCCGCTGTGGTATACGGCGTTCACCCCGTGCTTCCGCGAGGAGGCCGGCTCTGCTGGGCGTGACACCCGCGGCATCATCCGCGTGCACGAGTTCGACAAGGTCGAGATGGTCAAGTTCGCAAAGCCCGAGGACTCCATGAACCAGCTCGAGTCCATGGTTGCCGAGGCGGAGAGGTGCCTGCAGCTCCTTGGCCTTCCGTACCACGTCGTGACGCTCTGCACCGGCGACATCGGCTTCAGCGCCACCAAGTGCTACGACCTCGAGGTCTGGCTGCCGAGCTACAACAACTACAAGGAGATCTCCTCCTGCTCCAACTGCTGGGACTTCCAGGCCCGTCGTGCGAACATCAAGTACAAGGACCCGTCCGAGTTCAAGGGCTCCCGCTTCGTCCACACGCTGAACGGCTCGGGCCTCGCCGTCGGCCGCACCATGGCCGCCATCATGGAGAACTACCAGAACGCTGATGGCTCGATCACGGTCCCCGAGGTCCTTCGCCCCTACATGCGCGACATGGAGGTCATCAAGCCTCTGGCATAGTTGCCACCACAGGCTTTAGGCTGCTTTTCCCTAGGCGGGTGCTCATCTGGGCCCCGCCTTTCTTCTGGAAAATATTACGAACAACTGTTCTATTTTGTAGACGAACGTAGTATACTCACTTCAACGAAATCATCGGGGGAGGGAGAAGAGATGAAGGATGTTCTCGTGGGATCTGTTGGGGCTAATGTCCTTTCGGTGCATGCGGCCGGAGAGTCTCGAACGGTGGACGTGGTCCTGAGTGAAAACGGTGTCGAGGTGTGGGAGGAGACGTTTGGACCCACAACGATGTCTGTTCATGGGACCCCAAGTCACATAAACAGAGTCGTCCTTGGCACCTCTGCTGCCCGGGAGGCAATGTCTCTGCTTGGGAACCGTGATGGCGAGCCGGCAGAGGTTCTTGGTGAGTTCTTTAAAACGGGGGAGAAGACCACGCTCGACCTCATGGATTGGCTCGACTGGAGCGCCATTCCCTACAAGGTCGTATCTTCTGTTGATGGGTTCTTCCTATAAAGAAAGAGGCCCCTTTCGGGGCCTCGCAAGTTCTGGTGCGGCGTATAGGATTCGAACCTATGACGTTCTGATTCGTAGTCAGACCCTCTATCCAGCTGAGGTAACGCCGCATGTGCAAGAGCCTCTTTCGAGGCTCCAGAATAATCTGGTGCGGCGTATAGGATTCGAACCTATGACGTTCTGATTCGTAGTCAGACCCTCTATCCAGCTGAGGTAACGCCGCATTGCAGTAATTAAAATGCCACTGATGGGGGACCGCGTCAAGGGAGAATTTCAAACTTTTTGGAATCGATTGCGTTTTAATCGATTTACCTGCGAAAAAGAGAAAGACCCAACCAAATTGCTTTGGCTGGGTCTGAATCGTCTGGCGGAGAGCTGGGGATTCGAACCCCAGATAGGATTTGGTCCTATACTCGCTTAGCAGGCGAGCACCTTCGGCCTCTCGGTCAGCTCTCCAAACGTTGTGCTTGGCAATAATACCCCACATTGGGTCAAACTCACAACATCTACTTTAGAAAGAACTTCTCGTCCACCACCACGTCACTTTTGTGCCTCCGGACGCTCTCCCACGAGAACCTGTTTGCAAACTCGTCAGCCGTCAGTCTCTCTCCCGGGTCTGCGACCCCAATGGCTTCGGCCAGCCGGCCAATTATCGCCTTGGCACTTAGGCCGTCCTCGCGGAGGCTCGCCACGTCAGTGTCAAGGTTTCTTTTCGAGAGGCGATGGCCATCTGGCCCCATAAGAAGCGGTACATGCGCATATTCGTGTCGTCCAAACCCTAGGAGGTTCCCAAGATATGTCTGTCTCGCGGCGGAGGGAAGGAGGTCTCTGCCCCTTACGACTTCCGTAACGCCCATCAGTCCGTCGTCTACCACCACGGCGAGCTGATAGGCGAATATGCCATCACTCCTTCTGATGAGAAAATCGCCGCAGTCACGTGCGAGGTTCTCGCTATAGGGCCCATATACGCGATCGACCACGGAGATCTGCGCAAGCGGGGAGCTCTCGTCGGGGACCTTGAGCCGAATGGCGGGATTGCGCGTCTTGGATTTCTCGGCAACCTGCTCTTTGGTAAGTCCCCTGCACGTTCCCTGGTACACGAATGTGCCGTCCGACGCGTGGGGCGCGCTTGCCGCGTGAAGCTCCGCCCGCGAGCAAAAGCAAGGGTAGGTGAGGCCCCTTCCGCTCAGCGTTACCAACGCCTCCTGATAGGCGTCCGTACGTCTGCTTTGATAAAACGGTCCCTCGTCCCAAGAGAGGCCAAGCCACTCGTAATCCCTCATGAGGTCATCGGCCACGCTCTGATTCTGGGCCCGTGGGTCGAGGTCCTCGATGCGCAGGATCATCTTGCCGCCTGCGGCCCTAACGGAGGCCCATGCAAGGAGTGCCGAGAAGACATTGCCTAGGTGTATCTTGCCGGATGGCGTTGGAGCAAAGCGCCCGACTACGGGTTGTCGTAACCTCATGCAGTCGTTACTGGGTGATGTGTGAGTCAAGGTATCCATAAGCCCATGGTAGCCGTTGCCTCCTTTCGCGCGTACGGAAAGGGCTTTTCCCGTCCCGAGTCGCATATACTCGCAATTCCTAGCACCGGATTGGTTCAGGGCTCTTCGATTACACCTAATATTGGAAGCAAAGATAGATATATGCATAAACATATTTTAAGAAACGCACATCTACCTTTGAAAACGAATTTCCTACCGTTTATAGAAATGAGAAAAACAGCTACACAATCTTGAGAAACGCGGTATAGTCTAGTCTCCGATTCGGAGGGCGGCGCGCAGGCGTCGCCTTAAGTCATTTAGGCATAGGAGGATAAAGTGTCCAAGGCATTTGGCAAGCCTAACCGCGTCGTCATCGCCCTCGGCGGCAACGCCCTCGGCAACACCCCCGAGGAGCAGATCGCCAAGGTCCGCGCCGCGGCCCCGACGCTGCTCAAGGTCATCGAGCAGGGCAACGAGATCATCATCACCCACGGCAACGGCCCGCAGGTCGGCATGATCCAGAACGCATTCGCTTACGCCCACAAGGATGACCCGGCGAAGATCCCCGCCATGGACCTCCCCGAGTGCGGCGCGATGTCCCAGGGCTACATCGGCTACCACCTGCAGCAGGCCATCGGTGCCGCCATGCACAAGGAGTACAAGCGCTGGCACGTCGCCTCCGTCGTGACCCAGATCGAGGTCGACCCCGACGATCCCGCGTTCAAGAACCCCACCAAGCCCATCGGTGCCTTCATGAGCAAGGAGGAGGCCGACGCCGAGCTCGAGAAGCACCCCGACTGGAACATGGTCGAGGACTCCGGCCGCGGCTACCGTCGCGTCGTCGCGTCCCCGCAGCCCAAGAAGATCGTCGAGTACGAGAGCATCCTCAACCTCCTCGACAACGAGTTCATCGTCATCGCCTGCGGTGGTGGCGGAATCCCCGTCGTCCGTGACTACACCGACAAGGGCACCTACAAGGGCGTCGCTGCCGTCATCGACAAGGACATGGGCGGCGAGCTCCTCGCTGAGGACTGCTCCGCCGACATGCTCGTCCTGCTGACCGCCGTCGACCACGTTGCCATCAACTTTGGCAAGCCCGACCAGAAGGACCTCGAGGACATCACTGTCGGCGAGGCCAAGCAGTACGTCGAGGAGGGCCAGTTCGGCAAGGGCTCCATGGAGCCAAAGGTCAAGGCCGGCATCAAGTTCGCCGAGTCTCGCCCCGGCCGCGTCTGCATCATCGGCTCGCTCGAGAAGGCCGCCGAGGCCATGGCGGGCCTCTCCGGCACCCGCATCCACGCGTAGGCATTGCCTGCATAGGTGTTAAAGAGCGCCAAGCTTGAAAGCATAGGGAGGGTCGCGACGTGGTCGCGGCCCTCCCTTCTTCATACATGTCGCCTTACCTAGCTGCGCCAGAAGTCTTTCTTGAGATCCTCGCGGTTCGGCTGTCCGCACTTCTTCATGATGTTGTGAAGGTGCGTCTTGATGGTTCCCTCCGCAAGTATCAGCTCAGACGCGATCTCGCGATTGGACTTGCCCTCGACGACGAGGGCAAGTATTTCTCGCTCGCGCTTTGAGAGGCTGTGCGCCTGTACGTACGCGGGAAGCCTGTCCTCGATGTGCTCTGTAAGCGAGCTGTTGTGCCTCGCGGCATCGATCTGGACCTCGGGTGGCTCGTTGAAGCGCAGCGCAAGGTCCCGCACGGTCTGGTAGATGGTGACCGCCGCGACGAAGATCATCATCAGGTTCTCGGATATGTTGCGACTCGAGAGGAAGACGCCGGTAAGCGGGCTGTTTGCGGCGGGGATGGGCGCAAGCAGGATAACGTAGGTGTCCTCGCAGACGATGGAGATGGTAAAGACGGGAAGTGTCAGGAATATGGGTCGTCTCTTTACCATGCGATGCTGGAACACCTCGTCCTTGTTCGAGCGATAGAGCCAGAAGGCATATCCAAGGCAGCTGAGTATGGAGACCTGCCGCATGGTGTAGAAGAGCCATTGGCGCAGCGGGCCATAGGGGAGTAGAAGCAGGGTCAACGCCTGGGCCACGCAGAGCGCAATCGTCGGAAGGACTATTCGACGCGGTTCGCGCACATCGATGATGCCGAACACGATTTGCCAGAAGCAGGCGAGGATGACGGCTCCAATCAGTATTCTGAACGCGGGCTCGTCGACCGCATAGTAGTTCGCCGCTGTAACCGTTCCGACGTTCTGAAGAAGCCACTCGCCCCCAAAGATCTGGGTCAGCTCGACGAAGTAGGCAATGAAGAAGAGCGCCTGCGGAATGTATTTGAGCCGTCTTGAGACTATGTAAGCCGCAATCGAAATTGAAGCCGTGCTGAGACAGACGCACAGAACAACGATGGTGTACGTAAAGATGAGAGAGCTCAAATCCACACCTCCGCAGCAACATAAGCCAACAGAAAAACTGTCTGACCGATGAATGCTAGTCATTCTGGCATATCTTTTTGGGCTTTTCGAAAGTCCGGCGTACATGCGGTGGCAATCACATCCGAATGCCACGGCTGCCGCGCGTTGGAAGGTATCTGCCAGAAACCCTCTTTCTTTCGATAGTCTTTGACACGCTCAAAAAGACTACATGTGAGTGCCGGGACCAAATGCCATTCGACGGGCTGTGGGTACACTGGATGAACGAGCATTCGATCAAGGAGGTAAGTGTGCCGGACGCAGATCTCAATGATGGCGAGTTCATGCTTGGAAAGCCCGCAATCGTCTGCAGGTGGAGACTCTCGAACAAGACGCTTCCCTTGGAAAATAGGCACCTAAGGGCTCTTGGAGCAAGGCATACGCGTACGAGGAGGGTGCAGAAGGAGCTCGTAGCCTGGGCAAAGCAGCATATTGAGTGGACGCTGGGCGACGGCGCGGCGGCCAACCCCGATGGTGTGCTCATGATGATCGTGGACACGGAGGGTCGAGCTGCGATGTCCGTAGGTCCCTATGAGGAACTGGAGGACACGCGCCTGGCTGCGCTCTGCGCTCGAGCCGACCTCGCCCGCCGTGAGGCGGAGGAAGTGGGCGTTGCGCCCGAGGCGCTCTGGCTTGCGAGCGAGGGAACCCTCATTCGCGAAGGCACCCCCGGCATGGTGCCCGCCGGCGCCGTCTCTCTGGTCACCGACCTAGCAAAGACGATGGGCATCCACATCAGATACGTCGACGAACTGCTGGAGAAGGTCCAGGGTCGTCGTATCGATTTCGACGAGGCGTTCCTCGTGTCGGACGAGCATGGCGTTGTCCCGGCGAGCGACTTTCCGGGTCCCGAGGGTCGGCGCTTCTCCGAAGGGTACGAAAGGTTGCTCGAGCGTGCAAAAAAGAAATGAGGCCCAAACTGGCAATGAGCTGAGAAAACGTAATCCCTACTAAAAACGGGGTAATTACGCTTGCCATTTTGTAGGAATATTGCATCCGCTTTGAGTGATAATACAAGTGTATGTGCGTCGATGTAATTCGGCGCGCATCATGTTGGCAGTAGCGACGAGAGCTTTCCCTCGTGATCCTGTGCCACGTGCCAAATCAACGGGCGCTTGGCAGTGCCCGGTGGATGTAAGGAGAGGATATGGAACGTAAGTTCAAATCGATGGACGGCAACGAGGCTGCTGGCTGGGTCTCGTATGCATTCACCGAGGTGGCGGGCATCTACCCGATCACTCCCTCGAGCCCCATGGCCGACCATGTCGACCAGTGGGCGGCAAAGGGTCTGAAGAACATCTTCGGTAACCCCGTCAAGATCATCGAAATGGAGTCTGAGGCTGGCGCCTCCGGCACTGTGCACGGCTCTCTTGGCGCAGGTGCGCTGACCACCACCTACACCGCTTCTCAGGGCCTGCTCCTGATGATTCCGAACATGTACAAGATCGCCGCCGAGGGCCTACCTGGCGTCTTCCACGTTTCCGCACGTACCGTCGCAACGCAGGCGCTGAACATCTTCGGTGACCACTCCGATGTCATGGCTTGCCGCCAGACCGGCTTCGCCATGCTGGCTGAGGGCAACGTGCAGGAGGTCATGGACCTCGCTCCCGTCGCCCACCTTGCCGCCATTTCCGGCAAGACCCCGTTCCTGAACTTCTTCGACGGCTTCCGCACCTCGCACGAGATCCAGAAGGTTGCCGTCTGGGACTTCGACGACCTCAAGGACATGGTCGACTGGAAGTCTCTGCAGGAGTTCCGCGATCACGCCCTGAACCCGGAGCACCCGCACGCTCGTGGCTCGCACGAGAACGGCGACGTCTTCTTCCAGCACCGTGAGGCCTGCAACAGCAGGTATGACGCGCTCCCCGAGATCGTCCAGGGCTACATGGACAAGATCAACGAGAAGCTCGGCACCAGCTACCACCTGTTCGACTACTATGGCGCCGACGACGCAGACCGCGTCGTCGTCTGCATGGGCTCCTTCTGCGACACGCTCGAGGAGGTCATCGACTACCTCAACGCCCACGGCGAGAAGGTCGGCCTGGTCAAGGTTCGCCTCTATCGTCCTTGGTCCATCAAGGACTTCGTCGCGGCCCTGCCGAAGAGCGTCAAGAAGATCGCAGTTCTCGACCGCACCAAGGAGCCCGGCTCCATTGGCGAGCCTCTCTACCAGGACGTCGTTACCGCCCTCTACGAGGCCGGCATGTCCGATCTCGTCGTGACCGGCGGCCGTTATGGCCTCGGTTCCAAGGACGAGCCTCCCGCGGCCGCGTTCTCCGTCTTCGAGGAGCTCAAGAAGGACGAGCCGAAGCGCGAGTTCACCCTCGGCATTGTGGATGACCTCACCAACCTCTCGCTCCCGATGGATCCGGACGCCCCCAACACTGCGGCTCCTGGCACCATCGAGTGCAAGTTCTGGGGTCTCGGCGGCGACGGTACCGTCGGTGCGAACAAGAACT
Source organism: Parafannyhessea umbonata (assembly GCF_900105025.1). Lineage (GTDB taxonomy): Bacteria > Actinomycetota > Coriobacteriia > Coriobacteriales > Atopobiaceae > Parafannyhessea > Parafannyhessea umbonata. The sequence continues at coordinate 2,113,320 of NZ_LT629759.1, forward strand.
CCATCAAGATCATCGGCGACCACACGGACAAGTACGTCCAGGCCTACTTCCAGTACGACTCCAAGAAGACCGGCGGCGTCACCATCTCGCACCTGCGCTTTGGCGATAGCCCCATTCGCTCGCCGTACTACGTCACCAAGGCCGACTTCGTTGCCTGCCACAACCCCAGCTACATCGTCAAGGGCTTCAAGATGGTCCGCGACGTCAAGCCGGGCGGCACCTTCCTGGTCAACTGCCAGTGGGATGACGCCGAGTTCGCAGAGAAGATGCCTGCCGAGGCGAAGCGCTACATTGCCAAGAACAACATCTCCGTCTACCTGATCGACGCAATCGACCTTGCGGCGAAGGTCGGCATGGGCAAGCGCACCAACACGGTGCTCCAGTCCGCGTTCTTCGCCCTGGCGAAGGTCCTTCCCGCCGAGGATGCCCTCAAGTACATGAAGGACGCCGCGGAGAAGTCCTACGCCAAGAAGGGCCAGGCCATCGTCGAGGCCAACTGGAAGGCAATCGACGCCGGTGCGACCGCGTTCCGCAAGTTCGACGTTCCTGCCGACTGGGCTGAGGCCGAGGATGTCAAGCACGAGGTCAAGCTTGAGGGCCGCGACGCCATCGTCAAGCAGGTCCGCGAGCTCCTCTTCCCGATCGACAAGATGGATGGCGACTCGCTGCCCGTCTCCGCCTTCAAGGACAACCCCGACGGTCAGTGGGAGCTTGGTGCCTCCGCGTACGAGAAGCGCGGCACCGCGGTCATGGTCCCGCGCTGGGATCCCAGCAAGTGCATCCAGTGCTGCAACTGCGCGTTCGTGTGCCCGCACGCGACCATTCGTCCGGTTGCCATGAACGCCGACGAGGCGGCCGCCGCTCCTGAGGCCATGAAGACCACCGACCTCAAGATGCCGAAGAACACCGGCTACACCTTCTCCATCGTCGTGTCTCCGCTGGACTGCATGGGCTGCTACAACTGCCTGTACGCCTGCCCGAAGAGCGACTACAAGAACGGTGGCGCCCTTACCATGGTGCCGCAGGAGGAAGAGGCCGCTCAGGCAGAGGTCTGGGATTACGCCGTCAACAAGGTGAGCGAGAAGAGCGAGCTCGCCAGCGACAAGAACCCCAAGGGCTCCCAGTTCCACAAGCCCCTGCTCGAGTTCTCCGGCTCCTGCGCCGGCTGCGCCGAGACCTCCTATGCGCGTCTCGTCACCCAGCTCTTCGGCGACCGCATGTTCATCAGCAACGCGACCGGCTGCTCCTCGATCTGGGGCAACCCGGCTGCAACCTCGCCGTTCACCGTCAACGCCGAGGGCCATGGCCCCGCTTGGAACAACTCGCTGTTCGAGGACAACGCCGAGCACGGCCTCGGTCTGAAGCTTGGCTATGACGCCGAGCAGGATCGTCTTGCTACCATGACCGAGCAGCTCATCGAGACCGAGGGCATCCCCGAGAGCCTCAAGGAGTCTGCGGCCGCATGGCTCGCCGCAAAGGACAAGACCGCTGAGTCCAAGGCTGCTGCCGCCGAGTACGTGGCACAGCTCGAGGCCGACGGCTCCGACGCCTCCAAGGCTATCCTCGCCGACAAGTCCTACCTCTCCAAGAAGTCCTTCTGGATCTTCGGCGGCGACGGCTGGGCATACGACATCGGCTTCGGCGGCCTCGATCACGTGCTTGCCTCTGGCAACAACGTGAACGTCTTCGTCTTCGACACCGAGGTCTACTCCAACACGGGTGGCCAGGCCTCCAAGGCTTCCAACCTTGGCCAGGTCGCGCAGTTCGCCGCTGCGGGCAAGACTACCAAGAAGAAGTCGCTTGCCGAGATCGAGATGTCCTATGGCTACGTCTACGTCGCTCAGGTCGCCATGGGCGCCAACCCGATGCAGACCCTGAAGGCCATCGCCGAGGCCGAGGCCTACGACGGACCGTCCCTGATCATCGGCTACAGCCCCTGCGAGATGCACTCCATCGCCAAGGGTGGCATGATGCACGCACAGGAAGAGATGAAGAAGGCAGTCGACTGCGGCTACTGGAACCTCTTCCGCTTCAACCCCGCTGCTCCTGCCGGCAAGAAGTTCACCCTCGACTCCAAGGAGCCGAAGGAGGGCTACCAGGAGTTCCTGATGAACGAGGCTCGCTATAGCCGCCTCACGCGCGAGTTCCCCGAGCGCGCAAAGGAGCTCTTCGCCGAGAACGAGGCTGCGGCAATGGCTCGCTACGAGCACCTGCTCAAGCTCAAGGCCATGTACGCCGAGGCATAGGGAGAAGAACACACTCCGCTAGCCGATAGCTAGGAGAACCGGTCGCGACACAGTTCGTGGCCGGTTCTTTTTTATAACGCCACGCCCCCTTGTCGCACCGCCATGCGATGTCTTGTGTACCATTAGCGATAACAATTCGTAGCGTTACGTCCGCCATGGTATGTTTTCGCAAGCTTGTGGCTCCGCTGCCTGGCGTGTTGGTATGGAGGGCCATGCTCCCTTGCCACCCGGCGGACATGCGCTGCATCGCGAAGGTTTATCACGTACTCTGGAGGTGCAGGAAATTGGCAGGCAACAGCTTCTCCCTCAAGGCTCGCGGTTTGTTCCTTCCCGCAGGCTTCCGTGCCGGTGGCTTTCTGGAAGTGCGCGATGGAGTCATCGTAGGTGTTTCGGATGCCCCCTCGCCGGATCTCGAGGTGGTCGACTACGGTGACGCCACCGTGGCGCCGGGCTTCGTTGACACTCACATACACGGTTACGCAAACCACGACTTCATGGACTGTGACCCAAACGGTAATCGTAAGATTCTTGATGCTCTTGCGCACAAAGGGACCACGTCCATCCTTGCAACTACCTTGACCGCATCAACTGACGCTATCGACAAGGCGTGCGCCGGCGTCGCGAAGACCGTGGAGGAGCGCCCCGCTGGCTCGACCGAGGCTCGCATCCAGGGAATCTTTCTGGAAGGCCCGTTCTTCACGGAGAAGCACAAGGGTGCGCAGAATCCCGCCTACCTTTGCGACCCCAGCCTCGACAAGCTGAGGCAATGGCAGCGGTCCGCGCATGGCCTCATTCGAAAGAGCGCCCTCGCGCCCGAGCGCAAGGGCTCCGACGCATACGTGCGCGGCGCCGCAAAGATGGGCGTCGTCACCGCGCTTGGCCACTCCGACGCCACGTGTGAGCAGGGTCGTCACGCCGTGGACGCCGGCGCATCGGTCTTCGTCCACACGTACAACGGCATGAGCGGCCTGCACCACCGCACCCCTGGCCTCGTAGGCTGTGCCATGACCACCGACAACACGTACGCGGAGCTCATCTGCGACGGTCTGCACGTCATGCCCGCCGCAGTCGACGCGCTCGTGCGCGCGAAGGGTTGGAGCGAAGTGGCGCTGGTTAGCGACTGCCTGCGCTGTGGCGGCATGCCCGAAGGCGACTACATGCTCGGCGAGCTCCCCATCGTGCTGCGCGACGGCGTCGCGCGCCTGCGTGACGAGAACAACATCGCGGGCTCCATCCTCACCATGGGCGGCGCGGTGCGTAACATCGTCGACTGGGGCGTCGAGTCACTGGAGCACGCCGTCGCCATGGCAACCATCGTGCCTGCGCGCTCCGCGGGAATCGCTGATCGCTGCGGCCAGATTCTGCCCGGTCGTGACGCGGACCTGGTGGTGCTTGGTGCAGACCTCTCCGTTCGCGCGACCTACGTCGGTGGCGTGCTCGTCAAGTAGGGTAGAAGTGCTGCTCGGCGAGAAGATCGGTCCCCCATTACCGAGATCATGACAAGGACCATTGCAAGCCTGGTTCCCAACAACGCGTTGGGGGCCAGGTTTTTTGATGGTTGCGACGTCGGCGCGGCGAAGGCGGTGCGTTCTTCTCCCCCGCGAGGTTGACCCCTCTCCGAGGGGTGGGCTTTGGTGCGACCCATTGGGTTCGTGATGGAGCTACAACCGAGCTGAACTGTGGTCGGCGGATTTGAGCGTGCGCGAGCGAACGGTAGGAAAACCGGCACGAACGGCTAACACTCCGTAAACCGCGTCGTAACGAACTGTATAAGAAAGTAAAACAGAAAGCTCGCTACAATGCCATGTACCAGCGGAATTAATGAGGTTAGTGCTTGGTTTAGTGCAGTTCATCCACATTGGAACCCGGATAAACTGGCCCCGGCCGCTGACACGTTGCACCATGGTCGCGAAAGCAAGCCAGCCGGGGTTGGCCCGGCGGCTACGTGCAAGGTTCGAGAAAAGGAGCACCGCAATGGCAATGCCCAAGGACTTTATCGATACCAACGACTTCACCAAGGAGCAGATTCTTGCGATCGAGGACCTCGGCCTCGCGATGAAGAAGGCCATCAAGGTCGACGGCTACTATCCCCACCTCCTGCGCAACAAGTCCCTTGGCATGATCTTCCAGCAGGTTTCCACCCGCACCCGCGTATCGTTCGAGACCGCGATGACCGACCTCGGCGGCCACGGCGAGTTCTTTGGCCCCGGCACCATCCAGCTTGGCGGCCACGAGTCGCTGGGCGATACCGCCCGCGTCATGGGCTCGCTGCTCGACATCATGATGGCCCGCGTCAACCGCCACGCCGACGTGGAAGGCCTGGCCAAGGGCTCCGCTGCCCCGGTCATCAACGGCATGAGCGAGTTCAACCACCCCACGCAGGAGATGGGCGACCTCATGACGATGCTCGAGAACCTGCCCGAGGGCAAGCGCATCGAGGACTGTAAGCTCGCCTTCATTGGCGACGCGACGCAGGTCTGCGTGTCACTCATGTTCATCTGCTCCATCATGGGCATGGACTTTGTGCAGTTTGGTCCCAAGGGCCACACCATTCCCGACGGCGCGCTGCACGTTGGCACCCCCGAGGAGCGCAAGGCGTTTGGCGATCACCTGATGGCCGTTGGCAAGGCAAACTGCCAGAAGTCTGGCGGCACCATCACGATTTCCGATGACATCGAGTCCATCAAGGGCGCGGACTTCGTGTACACCGACGTGTGGTACGGCCTGTACGACGCCGAGGAGTCCGGCGCGTCCTACATGGACGTGTTCTATCCCAAGTACCAGGTCACCATGGACATGATGAACTTTGCCGGCCCCAACTCCAAGTTCATGCACTGCCTGCCCGCGACCCGCGGCGAGGAGGTCGTGGACGAGGTCATGGACGACCCCGAGCGCTCCCTGTGCTGGGTCGAAGCAGAGAACCGCAAGCACTCCATCCGCGCGCTTCTCGCGACGCTCGGCCCTCGTACGCCGCTTAACGACGAGGACGTGGACTACTCGGCCAAGGACGAGCTGCACGCCGCCCTCGCGAAGATCGAGGAGCTTCAGGCATAGTACCAGGCGCATCAGGGTTGGGGCGCGCCCATAAGGCGCCCCTCTCCCTGGCGTCGGTCTGCGCCGGGGAGAGCGGCTTTTCTCGCCCAGCCGGATCTTTTTCCGCTGGGCCAGAAGGAGAGAGGGAATTGCATGGGAGAGAAGAAGGGCATTTCGTTCCTCACCATCATCTCTACGGTCATCTGCGTCGTCTTCGTGTGCGAGGCGGCGGCGCCGGCCGCGGCGATCGGAAACCAGCAGTTCTTCTGGTGGATCTTCCTGATCGTCACGTTCCTGATTCCGTACGGCCTTGCGGTCGCGGAGCTGGGAACCACCTACGACAGCGACGGCGGCATCATCGACTGGATTCGCGATGGGCTGGGCGACAAGTGGGCCGCGCGTGCGTCGTACTACTACTGGGTGAACTACCCGTTCTGGATTGCGTCGCTCGCCACCATGTTCCCGCCCATCTTGAACATGGCGTTTGGCATCCAGTTCAACCTTGCGACGTCGCTCATCATCGAGCTTGCATTTACCTGGATCGTCACGGTCATGGCGTTCTCGAAGGTGTCTGACTCCGAGTGGGTCCTGAACGGCGGCGCCATCATCAAGGTTGCAATTGCCGTGGTCGTTGGTTGCATGGGCATCTGGTTTGCCTCGCAGCACGGCTTCGCCAACGACATGAGCCCGCAGACGTTTTTGCCCTCCGGCCTGAACGGCCTTAGCTACATCTCCATCATCATCTTCAACTTCATGGGCTTCGAGGTCATATGCACCATGACCGGCGACATGAAGAACCCCAAGGTCGAGATTCCGCGTGCCATCATCATGGGCGGCGCCGCCATCGCAATCATCTACCTGTTCTGCGGCTTTGGCATTGGCGCGGCGATTCCCGCCAACAAGATCGACCCGGACTACGGCATGATCGTGGCCGTTCAGACCATGGTCGGCAACTCCTGGCTGTTCAAGCTCATCTGCGTCGCGTTCCTGGTCACGCTGTTTGCGAATATGGCGTCCTGGTCGTTTGGCGTGAACTCCGTGGCCGCCTACGCCGCCCAGACCGGCAACATGCCAAAAGTCTTCGGCAAGATGAACCCCAAGACCGGCATGCCGGATGGTGCGGCCATCACCAACGGCGTCGTGGCGTCGCTCGTGCTGTGCATACAGCTCATTCCCGTCGAGGCGATCTCCAACGGCATCTTCTGGATGCTGTTCAGCCTTTCGGTTGTCTTCCTGCTGCTTACCTACGTCCCCATGTTCCCGGCGTTCATGAACCTGCGAAAGAACGACCCCAACCGCGAGCGCGTCTACAAGATGCCGTTCAAGGGCGGTCTGCTCAAGGCTGCGATGATCATCCCGATGATCGAGCTCGTCGGCGTCATCATCACCACCGTCGTGCCGCTGTCCGCAGACGAGGTGTCCTCCAAGATGCCGATGCTGATAGGGTTCTTCGTTCTTCTCGCCATTGGAGAGGTCGTCCGCGTGGTCTCCGCAAAGGGCCGCACGGAGGAGTACCACGGCCTGACGCCGGAGCTTGCCCAGAAGCGCCTGGAAGAGGAGGCGGCGGAGTCCGCGGAGTAGAGACCGCGCCTGCCGCAACTACCGTGGCGACTGCGGCGCACGGGCGAGAAGGGCCGCACCCGCTGCCGCAGCTTGCACCTGGCTTCAAGCAATCTTTGGCTTACCTGTTCTTGTCTTACACGTAACGGCGGGCACATGTGCGCCCGCCACCGCAAGAGGAGGATTTCATGCGTACCATTACCGAGTCCGAGTCCACCCCGAGGGTCGACGGCTTCCACATGCCTGCGGAGTTCGAGCCGCAGGACCGCGTCTGGATGGGCTGGCCGCACCGCACCGACACCTGGGCGTTTGGTGCCAAGCCCGCCCAGAGGCAGTACGCGGCCATCGCCCGTGCGATCTCCGAGTTCACGCCCGTCGTCATGTGCGTGAACGAGGCGGACTACGCCAACTGCAAGAAGGTGTTCGAGAACGACGAGGACGTCCTCGTGCTCGAGATGACCACCGACGACGCGTGGTTCCGCGACACCGGCGCCACCTTCGTCGTGAACGACAAGGGAGAGAAGCGCGCAAACAACTGGCACTTCAACGCGTACGGCGGCCTTGTGGACGGCCTGTACTTCCCGTGGCGCTCCGACGACGAGATTGCCCTCAAGATGGCGGAGTTCGCGGGCTGCCGCACCTATCGTCCGGATGACATGATCCTGGAGGGCGGCTCCATCACCGTCGACGGCGAGGGCACGCTCGTCGTGACCGACCAGTGCCTGCTGTCCCCGGGCCGCACCTGCTCCGCCGTGATGGCCGAGGAGGAGGACGAGGACACCATCTGGCCCAAGTACGCCCGCAAGTTCGAGCCCTGGAGCGAGGAGCTTCGCGCGTACATGACCGAGCACCTCAAGGACTACCTGGGCGTGGAGAAGGTCATCTGGGTGAAGGAGGGCATCGACCCGGAGGAGACGAACGGCCACATCGACGACGTCGCAACGTTCATCGCGCCTGGCGTCATGGCATGCATCTGGTCCGACGACCCGGACTACCCGTTCTACCGCCAGTGCCACGAGGCGTACGAGACGCTCTCCAACGCGACGGACGCCAAGGGCCGCAAGCTCAAGGTCTACAAGCTCCCCATGCCCGTGAAGCCGCTGTACATGACGCAGGAGGCCTGCGACTCCATCGACGTGGACGAGGCCGCGGAGCCGCGCGTTCCGGACGAGCCGCTCATCGCGTCCTACATGAACTACCTGGTCACCAACCACGGCGTCATCACCCCGCAGTACGGTGACGAGAACGACCAGCTTGCCGTCGACACCCTCCAGAAGATCTACGACGAGACCTGGGGCAAGGACGTCTACAAGGTCGTGGGCGTCAAGAGCGACCAGGTCGTCTATGGCGGCGGCAACATCCACTGCATCACGCAGCAGGAGCCTTCCGCACAGACCAAGTAGCAGCGGCCGCAAGGCGGCGCGCAACGGAGCACGGGGTACGGGCGAGAAGAACGCGTTCCTCTGTGCGAAGCTCCCTCCCAGGCGGGGCGTCCCGACGGGGCGCCCCGCTTTGCGTTCCGAGCCGCCACGGCACCGCGGCCGCCACGGCAACCACCGGCCACCCCATCGCGTTTGGAGGAATCATGGCCAGAAAGAAGCTGCGTCTAAAGGACGTGGTCCTCTCCATAATCTGCGTCGTCTTCACCATCGAGGCGTGCGCGCCCGCCGCCGCGATCGGCAACTCCTCCGTGTTCTGGTGGCTCTTCCTGTTTGTTACCTTCCTCATCCCGTACGGCCTGATCGTGGCGGAGCTTGGCACCACGTATGCGGAGGGCGCTGGCGTGTACGAGTGGGTGCGTGACTCCCTGGGCAGACGCTGGGCAACGCGCGAGGCATGGTACTACTGGGTGAACTATTTCACGTGGCTTGCGTCCATCGCCGTGCTGTTTCCCACCACCATCGGCGCCATGCTGGGACACCAGCTTCCCGTGTGGGTGTCCGTTGCCATCGAGCTTGCATTTATCTGGTTCGTGGTGTGGGTCTCCATGCAGGAGGTTGGCGACATCTCCTGGGTCATGAACCTCGGCGCCGTCGTCAATGTCCTTCTCGCCCTGAGCGTTGGCGGCATGGGCATCTGGTACGGCAGTCGTCACGGGTTCGTGTCGCCGCTCACGCCGCAGTCCATGCTGCCAGACTTTGGCGACCCCACAACGTTCACGTACCTTTCCGTCATCATCTACAACTACATGGGCTGCGAGGTGATCGCAACCTTCGTCGACTCGATGGAAAGCCCGCAGCGCGACATGCCCAAGGCCATCGTCGCGTCTGGCCTCACGATCGTGGCCATCTACCTCTTTGTTTCGCTTGGCATCTCCACCGCCGTGCCGCACGATAGGATCGACCTTGCCTCGGGCGTGGCGGATGCCGTTGCCGCGATGATCGGCGCGCGCAGCTGGCCGTTCATGCTGGTGTCTTTGGGCTTCCTGCTCTCGTGCTTCGCGAACATGATCAGCTGGTCGCACGGCGTGAGCTCCGTGACCAACCGTGCGTCGAAGGAGGGAAACCTTCCGCGTGCCTTTGGCGCGGAGGATGGGAAGGGCCGCCATCTTGGCTCGTGCGTGATGACGGGCGTGTGCACGTCTGCCCTGGTGGTGGCCGGCCCGCTGCTGGAATCGCTCGGCATCGGCATCTTCTATGTGGCGCTGTCGCTTGACATCGTGTTCACGCTGGCCTCGTACGTGCCCATGTTTCCCGCATTCCTGCGCCTGCGCAAGATCGACCCAAGTCGCCCGCGTCCCTTTAGGGTGCCTGGCGGACACGTGGCAAACGCGCTGTTCTGCTGGGTGCCGGTGGCGGAGCTCGTCGCGTGCATCGTGATATCGCTCGTGCCGTTTGGCATGGCGACAGACCAGCTGAAGAAGCTCCCCCTGCTTGGCGCGACCGTTGCCGTCATCATTTTGGGCGAGGTCGTGCGCCACGTAAGCTACCGCCACGCGACCGAGCGCGCCAGCGAGCTTGGCGTGGAGCTTCCCGCCGCGAAGATGGGTCCGGACTGGGACAGGCGCTACAACATCCATCCCCGCGCCTACCACCTGGGACACGGAAGCAGGCGCTAGCCGCGGCGGATTTCGCGCGTGCGTGTCCCATGCCGGCCCCCGTGTCAAACTCATCTCGCCAAATCGCATTAAACAGGCAACAGACGGCGCAACTGCGGGTATCATAAGACAACATAGCAGTTAGCCATCGGAGGTTCCCGCGCCGTCCGCGCTTTGGGGCGCGTGGGGGACAGAAGGGCCCAGCCGGTCTTGAATCCCGTCATCGTCATACCATCCTACTGGGCGGAAAGCGACGCTCCCGCCAAGATCGGCGAGGTCGGCGTATATGACCACGCGACGCCCGTGACAAAGCCGTTGCCCGAGCTCGAGACCTGCCTCTCGTCGCTCGACGCGGTGCGCGGCGTGCTGAGGGTCGTGGTGCTCCTGGTATGCGATCCCGCATGCGAGAAGAGCGCTCGTGCGAGGGTCGACGGCGTCTGCCGCCAGCACCCCAGGATCAATCCGCTGGTCATAGGCTCGGCAGAGGCAAAGCTCATACGCGCGGCCATCGACAGGGCCGTGCCGCGGCTCGAGGGCGACCCTGTTTCGCTTCGCGGCTACGGTGCCATTCGCAACATGGGTCTGGCCGTCGCGGCGGTGCTCGACCACGACGTGGTGGTCTTCCTGGACGACGACGAGGTTGCCCTGAACGAGAACTTCCTGATAGACGCCGTGTACGGCATGGGGCTCAGCACGCGCCAGGGCCTTAAGATCGCCGCGAAGAGCGGCTGCTACCTCGACTCCCACAACTCGCCGTACGCGTCCATCACGCGGGCGCGGTGGGTTGACCGCTGGTGGTCCAAGCGCGTGGAGTTCAACCAGTGGATGCATCGCGCGCTGGGCGGAACGCGCATCAGCCGCTCCAACTACGTGTGCGGCGGCTGCTTCTGCGTGGGCGCCAGCGTGTTCAGCAAGGTGAGCTTCGACCCCACCATCACGCGCGGCGAGGACCTTGATTACCTGTTCAACCTGCGCATGCACGGCTACGACGTGTGGTTTGACAGCGCGTGGCGCGTCCGCCACCTGCCGCCTAAGATTCCCTCGCACGCGGCCCGCTTCATGCAGGACGTGTACCGGTGGAACTACGAGGTAGAGAAGCTCGCGGTCGCGAACTCCATAAAGGGCATGCGCCAGGTGCGGCCGGAATCCCTGCGGCCGTATCCCTCGGAGTGGATATCGCCTGGCGTGCGCATCAGGATCGCGCATACGTCGCTGCGCCGCGCCATCGTGGGGCCAGAGCGCCTGGACTATCTCAAGATCTGGCTGCGCGGCAGGCACGTGGCGCAGCAGTGGGCGCGGCGCGTCGCGAGCAGCTACTTCAGCTTCCAGACGTACTGGCCGCAGGTGATGTCGTCGCTCTGGGGCGACGCGAGCCTGGCAGAGCAGATGGTCAAGATGGGGACGCCGGCTGGCATGGGTGGTGAGCAAAAGTGACAGGACCTAGCTACGCCCACCGCGGACCCGTGATCAACGTTCTTCTCGCCATCCTGACGGTAGCGCTCATTGCGCTTCTGGTGTGGGGCCTTCTGACTGCGAACCTTGTGGCCGCCGTTGTGGCGGGTGCCGGGCTTGCCGTGGACATCGTGCTTGCCGGCGGCGTAATGCTGCTGGTGCCGGAGGACATGCGCTCGCAGGCGACGGAGCGCATGCTGCGCGTGTCGTCGTCCGTGCTCACCCATATGAACGGTGGCCTGACGCCAGAGAACTGCACGGCCGTGTGCCAGCTGCTGCTGCCGGAGACCACGGCGGCGGCCGTCGCCATGTGCGACGACGAGGCGCTCCTCGCGATCGTGGGAGGCGACGAGTCGAAGCATCGCGTTGGCGAGCCAAACTCGCCCACCACCAGGGACGTTATAACCAGCGGGAGGATGCAGACCTTCTCGTACAGCGAGGAAAACGAGTGGCTGGACGCAGACGACGACGCCGCGAGCACCCCGCGCGACGAGGAGTATCCCGTGGGCGTCGCGGTGCCGCTCATGGTGCGCGAGCATGCGGTGGGCACCCTCGAGTTCTTCTATCGCAACGGGAGCGACGTGGACCGCACGCAGCTCACCATCGCGCGCGGCTTTGGCGAGCTGCTGTCCACGCAGCTGTCCGCCTACGAGCTCGACCGTCAGGCGGAGCTCACGGCGCGCGCAGAGGTGAAGGCTCTCCAGGCCCAGATCAACCCGCACTTCCTCTTCAACACACTCAACACCATCGCCGCGTTCACGCGCACGGACCCCGCGAAGGCGCGCGACCTGCTGCGCGAGTTCTCGGCGTTCTACCGCCGCACGCTCCAGAGCTCGCAGTCGCTCATACCGCTTGCGGAGGAGCTTGAGCAGACGCGCCGTTATCTCACGATAGAGAAGGCGCGCTTTGGTGAGGACCGCATCCTGGAGAGCGAGTCCGTGGCGCCGGGATGCGAGAAGGTCATGGTCCCCGGCTTCATCGTGCAGCCAATCGTGGAGAACGCCGTGCGCCACGCCATGCGCGACGAGGGACCCCTCACGATTGACGTTCAGGTGGTAGAGGATGGCAACGACGTGCTGATTGCCGTTGCGGACGACGGCCTGGGCATGACGGAGGACGTGGCGGAGCGGCTGCTTTCCGGCTCGTCGCAGGATTCCAGCGACAGCTCGCGTGGCACGGGCATCGCGCTTCGCAACGTGTCGGAGCGGCTGCAGCGGTTCTACGGCGGCGATTCCAGCGTGGAGATCATGTCCAAGCTGGGCGAGGGCACGTGCGTCACGCTGCGGCTTGCGGGCGTGGCTCCCAAAGGCACTGACGGTCGGATAGAATAGGAACGTTGGCTTATGCGCGGCGTGGCCGTGCAGGTGTTCCAAAGGTTAGGTGATGTGACTTGCTGAACGCACTGATCGTGGACGATGAGGCCCCCGCGCGTTCTGAACTAAGGTACCTCCTTGAGGAGACGGGGCGCGTCGACACCATTCGCGAGGCGCTGAACGCCCGCGAGGCCGTGGAATCCCTCGTCAAAAGCAAGGAGGGTACCGACCAGCGCATCGACGTGATATTTCTGGACATTTCGATGCCGAAGACGTCTGGCATGCAGCTTGCCGAAGCCTTGCACAAGCTGAAGAACCCGCCGGCGGTGGTGTTTGTGACCGCGTACAGTGAATACGCGCTCGAGGCGTTCAACGTGGACGCCGTCGACTATCTCATGAAGCCCGTTGAGACCGACAGGCTCAACCGCGCGCTCGACAAGGTGGAGGCCATCGTGAAGCCCGCGGCCGCGAGCCACCCCACGCAGGAGCGCATCCCCGTGGAGAAGGGCGGCCGCAAGGTGCTCGTCCCCGTGGACCAGATTCGCTACATCGAGGCGAAGGACGACTACTCCTGCATCTACACGGACGGCGACCGCTTCCTCTCTACCATCTCGCTTGCGAAGCTGGAGCAGAAGCTCACGCCGCACGGTTTCTTCCGTGTGCATCGCGGCTACATCGTGAACCTGGACCACGTCGAGGACGTCGAGGTCATTTCCAGCGGCATTCTGCAGCTGGGCATCAAGGGCGTGGAAGAGAAGAAGATTCCCGTGTCGCGCCGTCGCGTCGTGCCGCTGAAGCGCGCGCTCGGGCTGTAGCACGCCCCGGTTACGCACGAACCGCCTGCGTACGGACCCCGCGCACGTACGGACAAAACCTGCATCCAGGGCACGCGCAGACACTTGACAGAAGAGAAGAGCAGGAATTTATGCGCTTTGACATAGTCTCCGACACACACGGCTACTTATCGGACGAGCTTTTGTCCGAGCTTAGGGGCGCCGACGTGATAGTGCATGCCGGAGACATGTGCTCCGAGTCAGACTTCCACACCCTGAACGACATTGCCATGACCTACATGTGCAGGGGCAACAACGACTGGGGCTACACCTACGACTCGTTCGTCACGAACCTCGTGAGGTTCTTTGCGGCTGGCCTGCGCTGGGAGGTGTGTCACTATCAGGAGCGCCTTGACCTTGCTACCTGCGAGGTTGCCATCTGTGGGCACACCCACCGTCCGTTTGTGACGCGCAACAACAAGACAGGCGTGCTCATCATGAACCCCGGCAGCCCCACCTTCCCGCGCGCGGGCGGGCCTAGTATAGGCCGCATCATCGCAGACGACGGCAAGATTCAGAGTGCGAAGATCATCCCGCTGCGCGCGCAGGACTGGCAGGAAGCGTAAAGGGCCGGCGGGACGCGCATGTCCTGCGCCTGCGCCGCCGGCAAGCTTGCGATCGTCTTTATGCCTTGCGGCTGGCGCCGCCGTCCTTCTCGCCCGGCACGTCCTGCGACGTATCGCGCGGCGTGAGGAAGATGGGTGCAAGAAGCTTGGTGTACACGCCAAGCCACGCGATGGACGCGCAAAAACCTGCAAGCACGTCGGAGGCGTAGTGGACGCCCAGGTAGATGCGGCTAAGCCCCACGAGCACGATTACGAGGCCAAAGCCGATGATGCCGAGCCAGCGCACGAAGGCGTCCTTCTCGTAGCGCCAGACCATCCAGATGAGCAGCCCGTAGAACGCCATCGCCACCATGGAGTGGCCGGACGGGAAGCTGAAGCCGCTTTCCGCCACCAGGCGGTAACCCTCAGGGCGAGGGCGCTGTACCAGCGTCTTTAGCAGCAGGTTGAGCAGCGTGGCAAGCACGAGGTTAACCGCGGCGCACAGACCGGGGCGGCGTCCGGGGGCGAAAGCCTCTATTACCAGGAGCATCACCACCAGCACCACGGGGTAGGCGAGGTCTGATATCGACTGCATGATGGGCGTGAGCCACGCCGTGCGCATATGCATCACGACCAGGCTGTATGCGGCGGCGTCCAGGCGCATGATGTCGTCTTTTTTGACCTCAAACAGAAGCCAGATAAAGGCGATCACCGCAACGAGCATGAGCATTGCACGCCGGCTCTGCACCAGCCGCGCGATCGCGTTTGCCTTGCGCTTGCCTTGCGTCATGGGATGACCTCCGTGGTTGCAGCCATGCCGATTGCGGCCGTACAGAAAACTGCAAGGTCGCCGAGCGGCCGACACAAAAAAGCGGACGCCGCGCAGACGTCCGCAACAAGTGTATGTGAAACGAGCCTTACAGGTTTGCCTCGAGCTCCTTCACGAGGTCGGCCTTCGGCATGTTGCCCACCATGGTGTGGACGGGCTTGCCGTCCTTGAACAGGATGAGCGTGGGGATGGACACGATCTGGAACCTCTGGGCCAGGTCGCCCTCCTCGTCCACGTTGCACTTGTAGACGGTCAGGCGGTCTGCCATCTCGTCCCCAACCTGCTCGACCACGGGGCCAAGCGCGCGGCAGGGGCCACACCAGGATGCCCAGAAGTCAACCAGGACCGGCTTGTCGGAGCTTGCGAGGACGGAGTCGAAGTCCGCGGAGGTGATTGCGTTTGCCATTAACTCTCTCCTTCGAAGTGGCGCCCACGGGCGCACAGATTGTCTCTGGAGCGCTTATACCCAATCTGCACAGGATTGCGGCGCTAGAATCGAATCCATAAAGCCAACGGGTGCAACACGAGGGGAGCGGCCATGCCGTCAGACAGGGAAGCGCGTCGCGACGCGTACGTGGCGAAGACCCGCTCGGAGCTTGCGGGACTCGCGTCGGAGGGCGTGTGCATGTCTGGCAACTCCTTCTCGTCCGTCCTGTTCGCAAAAGGCGAGCTCAACGCGGGCGAGAAGGACGGTCGTCCCGTGCTTTCGGGCGAGGACGGGACGGCGCTGCGCAAATCGCTCGAGGCGCTGGGCTACGCACCCGAGGACTGGGCGGCGCTTTCGTGCTCGCTCGACACCGGCGAGCCGCTGCCTGCACAAACGCTGCGCCGTGCCGTGGCCGCGCTCGACCCGGCGACGCTCATCCTGTGCGACGAGGCTGCCGCCGCGGCCGCGCGCGAGGCGTACGCGGACGAGCTTGCGGCGCTTCCGGACTTTGCGGAGGCGATGCTCGCGCCCGGCATCGTGGCGCTGGTACTGGGCATGCGCGTGCTGAACCTGGGCGGCTTCGAGGCGGCGCTTGCAGACAAGCGCCAGAAGCAGGTCATGTGGGCGCGCCTGAAGCGCGTGCCACCGCTGGGGGAGCCCATCTAGCGGCGCCGGGCCCGCGGTCGCGGCAAAGGGGCCGCGATCTTCTCACCTGCGCAAGTCTGTTGGCACTTTATGCCTTGTCACGCATCTTTTGGCGAACGGGGTAGAATTAGGGCTGTATGTTGCGGTCGCCGCCCGGGCGACCCGGTCTTGCACATAACTGCAGTCAGACCTAAGGAGCTAGCATGCCAGACGTACCCGCACCCATCGACGCGACGCAGACCCCAGAGTGGAAGGCCCTCCAGGACCACTTCGACAGTCTCCAGTCCAAGGGCATCAGCCTGAAGGATTGGTTCGCCGCTGATCCCCAGCGTGTCCAGAAGCTATCGTTTGACCTGTCCGACCTGCACTTTGACCTGTCGAAGAACCTCGTGACGGACGAGACCGTCAAGCTGCTGGCCGCCCTTGGCAAGGCCGTGGGCCTTGAGGAGCGCCGTGCCGCCATGTTCAGCGGGGTGCACATCAACACCACCGAGGACCGCGCCGTCCTGCACACGGCGCTGCGCCGCCCCGCGTCCGACGCCGGCAAGCTCATCGTCGACGGCCAGGACTGCGTGAAGGACGTGCACGAGGTGCTGGACCGCATGTACGCGTTTGCGGACAGCGTGCGCTCCGGCGAGTGGAAGGGCGTCACCGGCAAGAAGATCGAGACTGTCGTCTCCATCGGCATCGGTGGCTCTGACCTGGGCCCGGTCATGGTGTACGAGGCCCTCAAGCCGTACGCGGACGCCGGCATCTCCGTGCGCTACGTCTCTAACATCGACCCCAACGACATGGCCGAGAAGGTCAAGGGCCTCGACCCCGAGACCACGCTGGTGGTCATCGTCTCCAAGACGTTCACGACGCTCGAGACGATGACGAACGCGCGCGAGGCTCGCACGTGGCTGCTTGAGGGCCTGAAGGCCCAGGGCGCAATCGACGGCTCCGACGCCTCGGTTGCAGATGCCATCAAGAAGCACTTCGTCGCGGTCTCGACCAACCTTGAGCTCGTGGAGCAGTTTGGCATCGATCCGGCGAACGCCTTTGGCTTCTGGAGCTGGGTCGGCGGCCGCTACTCCGTCGACGCCGCCGTTGGCCTGTCGCTCATCATCGCGTTTGGCCCCCAGATGTTCAAGGACTTCCTGGCCGGCTTCCACGACCTCGACACCTACTTCTGCGAGACTCCGCTCGAGCAGAACGTGGTCGCGCTCATGGGCCTCATCAACGTCTGGTACGTCAACTTCTTCAAGGCCGCAAGCCACGCCGTGCTGCCGTACAACCAGTACCTGCACCGCTTCCCGGCGTATCTGCAGCAGCTGACCATGGAATCCAACGGCAAGTCCACGCGCTGGGACGGCACGCCCGTCACGTCCGATACGGGCGAGATCTTCTGGGGCGAGGCCGGCACCAACGGCCAGCACGCGTTCTACCAGCTCATTCACCAGGGCACGCGCATGATCCCGGCCGATTTCATCGCGTTCGTCAACACCCCCAACCCCACGAAGGACGGCGACCAGGACGTGCACGAGCTCTTCCTGGGCAACTTCCTTGCGCAGACGAAGGCCCTCGCCTTTGGCAAGACCGCGGACGAGGTCCGTGCGGAGGGCACCGCGGAGTGGATGGTCCCGGCGCGCGTCTTCACCGGCAACCGCCCGACCACCTCGATCTTTGGCGACACGCTGAACGCGCACGCGCTGGGCGAGCTCATCGCGCTGTACGAGCACATCACCTTTGTCGAGGGCACGGTCTGGGGTCTGGACTCCTACGACCAGTGGGGCGTCGAGCTGGGCAAGCAGCTTGCGAAGCAGATCACGCCCGCGTTCCACGACGACGAGGCGCTTGCCGCCCAGGACGCCTCCACGAAGGCGCTCATCGCGTACTACCGCGCGCACCGCAGGTAGGCGCGAGGCTGCTGCGAGGTAGGTGCAAGGCAGTCGCAAGATAGGCGCAAGCTTGCCGCGTGCGGCGCCGAGCAAAGCTAAAACATGTTAGGCCCCCGGAGCTGGCATCTGCCTTTGGCTCCGAGGGCCTTCTCTTCTCGCCCCGTGGGCGAGAAGAACGTGCGAACATGGTTGCGACCCCACCTTGCAGACGTCTTGCGTGCGTCTTGCGGAAAGCTTTGGAGGCGCCATGGCAACGTATCGAACCATCACGGCCGCAGCGGACATGGGTGCGTACGTGAGCAAGCTCGTGCTTAACCTGCCGCGTGACGTTGTGGATGCCGAAGACCTTGCAGATGCCTTTAGCGTACGTGTGGATGGGGCGGCCGTGGCGTGTTCCGCGCGTGGGCGTGTGACGAGAAGGCCGTGCGCCGCCCCAGTGGTGGCCACGTGGTGCTCGAGCTTCCGGAGGTGAAGGCGACCCGTCGCATAGGCGGCGGTGTCATGGGCTCGAGGGAGCTCATGCCCGTGTTTCACGTGGCACAGCGCCGTGCGCTTGCGTGCGTGGGGGATGAGGCGCCGCTCGAGGGTCTCGTGTTTGACGAATCTACAGGTGACACCTGCCCTGACCTGCGTGGATGGGACCTCACAGGCGAAGGCGACTTCGATGGGTGCCACATGCGCTTCTCGCTCTTTACGCCAGAGTGCGCGCGGGACGGCCGCGCGCCGCAGCCACGGTCCGTGCCGCTGCTGCTGTGGCTGCATGGTGCGGGGGAGCCGCGCGTGCCGTTTCTGACGGTCATGACAAACAGGGTGACGGCGCTGGGGCAGCCGGACATCCAGGCAAAGCTCGGCGGCGCGGCGTACGTGCTGGCGCCGTCTTCGCCCACATACTGGATGGACTCTGGCTCCGGCCAGATGGAGGACGACAACCAGAGCCGCTATGTGCGAGCGCTTGGCGACATGGTGCATCGCGCGGTCGCGGCGTCGCCGGCCGCCGACCCTTCGCGCGTGTACGTGGGCGGGCTCTCGAACGGCGGGTTCATGACGTGCCGCCTGCTGGCAGATTACCCGGACCTGTTTGCCGCGGGCGTTGCCGTGTGCCCCGCGTGGAACGACGACCTTGCGACGGAAGCCGAGGTCGCGTCCATCGCGCGCACGCCGCTCTGGCTGGTGCAGTCCGCAGACGACGACATCATCGACCCGCGGCGCACCTCCATCCCCACGTACTGGCGCCTTCGGCGTCTGGGTGCAAACGTCCACCTTACCCTGTTTGACCGCGTGGACGACCTGACGGGCCGCTACCACGACGCATCGGGCGCGCCGCTGCGCTACCGTGGCCACTTCTGCTGGATCGAGGTGTACCACGACTTTGCGAATCGTGATGCGGATGGATCGCCCGTGATGGTCGACGGACGTCCCGTGAGCTTGTGGGAATGGGTCGGTCTGCAACACAGGTAAAGACACGTGCAAGATGGGCACAACACGGATGCACATGGTTGCGCACAAGCACGCGACTGACACACAAAGGGAGCGGGCGGCCGTTGGCAAAAGCCACGTGCCGCCCGCTCCCTTGCGTCTGTCTTTCGCAAAGCTTGCAGTTGCCTGCGCCGCCGCGTCGACTGTCGCGCTACTCCGTCACCAGGCTCTGGTACTCCGGGTGCTTCTTGAACCACGCTTGCGCATAGCTGCACGAGAGCCTGGCCTTCTTGCCGGCTGCCTTGATGTGCTCTGCCGCGCGACCCATCAAGAGTCCCGCGGTGCCCATGCCGCGCTCCGTGGGCGCGACGTACGTCTTGTTGATGTCCACGACGCCGTCCTCTGCGTCGGGAAAGAGGACTGCGCCCTTGACCTCGTTGTCGTCGCCAAGGAACTTGACGCTGTTGTCGTCGACCTGAAAGATCATGTTGAGCCTCCTTAGGGTGCCAAGCGGGGGCCGCGTGGCAAAATCACCATGCGGCCCCCGCTAAAAACTGCGTATGTTTTGATGTATACCCGCAAAGGCAAACGCTAGACACGGCGTCTTCGCGGGTGGTCGCGTTGCGCTGTCAACAGTTGCCCACAAGCACGCAGTCAAGCTCTTCTCGCGCAACGTCAGCCAGGTGATAGACAAGCTGTACGTCCGTTGGTCGTGCGTCGGACATGTGCCAGCGCGGGAAGAACCGCGTCACGTGCAGCACCACCCCGCGGTTGACGGAGGCAAGCCACCGCGACAGACTTCGCATGTGGGCGTCCGTGTCGTTCATGCCGGGCACGACGAGCATAGTCACCTCCAGGTGGCAGCCGGGCTCCGCGGCCAGCACCTCTATGGTGTGGCGCACGGCGTCAAGCGCTCCGGCGGGCGCGCCGCACGCGTTATAGAACGCGGGCGAGAAGGACTTGAGGTCTATGTTGGCGGCATCCACCAGGGGTGCGAGGGTTGCAATTACCTGCGGCGTCGCGCACCCGTTCGAGACGAGCACGTTCGCGAGGCCTGACTCGTGCGCAAGCTCGCCGCAGTCGCGCACGTACTCCCAGCCAACGAGCGGCTCGTTGTACGTGTATGCGATGCCGGCCATGCACCCGCCCGCGGCCTCCTGCTCGCGCCGCACGTCCAGCGCCATGCGCACCAGCTCCTGCGGCGAAACCTCGCGCCACGGCACGTCGCCTTCGCCGGACTGAGATATCTGCCAGTTTTGGCAGAACGGGCACCGCAGGTTGCAGCCGTAGCTTCCAACGGAAAGAACGGTCGAACCTTGCATCCACCTTGCGATGGGCTTCTTCTGTATGGGGTCGAGCGCGATGGAAGTGAGTCTGCCGTAGTTGTCTGGCAGAACCCTGCCGTCCTGGCAGCGTCGCGCACGGCAGTATCCCAGCGCACCTTCCTCAAGCTTGCAGTGCCGTGGGCACGCGTCGCACGTGGCGCACGTTGCGCGTGCGCTGCTCGAACCCGCGCCCGCCGTCATGTGTGCCTCACCACCTCGAAGCGGTCAAGGTGCCAGTCGTCGCGCGCAAGGTCGATTCCGCCTTTGCGCGCCGCAATGCGCACCTGCTGCTCCACGCTGTCAACGCCGTCAAGATCGGGCAGCAGCAGTCCGCGCCGCCCGTCGTCCGTGCTCACGATCACGCCGTAGCGGTGCACGTCCAGGTCCTGCGGCCCCGCGATACGCTCCGGTGGCGTCAGCACGTCCACGTCGTACACCAGCTCCCCAAGTTCGCCCTCGCGTACGGGCGAGAAGCGCGGGTCGTGCGCGCCGGCAGAAACGGCGTTGCCCAGGATCTCTGCCCACAGGGTGTCGCGCGTGGGCATGATGGTCCCGATGCAGCCGCGCAGCTCGCCGTCCTTCTTGAGCGAGACGAAGCAGCCGGCCGGGCTGCCGTCCGCCGCCTTGCGCAGCTGGGCAAGCAGTCCGTCTGGCACGTCGTCCGCGTGTAGGCGCTCGCCTGTGCGCACGAAGGTCTCGAGCGACAGCCGCGCCAGCCTCACGAGCGGGTCCTCCGCCTCCTTGCGCCGGCGCATCTCATCGCGGTGGGCGTCCTCGTACGCGGAAAGGAAGTCGCGAGCCGGGTCCGCACGCTCTTCTCCCGTGGGCGTAAACGCCGCAACTCCGTAGCCAACGCCGAAAGGCCCCTGGTAGGAAAGGAGCTCTGCCTTGACGTCCGTCTGGTCAAGCGCGCCGGCCATGATCTGGAAGCTGCGCAGTCCGCATTCCGCGTCGCGCTCCGCAAACCCGCGGTCGATCATCAAAAGGTCAAGAAAATCCGCGGTTGCGAAGTCGTCGCACACGCGCCGGTCGAACTCGGGACCCTCTGGCGCAAAGCCGTACGGGCCATCTGGCGCAAGCTTGTGCGAAAGGTCGCCGGATGCCACGTACACGCAGCGTCGCCCCAGCACGCTCGCTACGCGCTGCACCAGCGCGCCCATGCGGTAGTGGTCCGCGGGGGAGAGGCCGGATATGCCCATGCGCACCACCTTGTAGCTGGGCTCGCGCCCGGCCTTGCGGTACGCCTCTTGTATAAAGTGCAGCGGAATCATGGTTGCGTGGTCAAGCGCGGGATCGCGCTCGCCCTCGCAGCCGGCGGCAAGGGCGTCTGCGTCCGCCGCCGCGGCGAGCGCCGTCACAAACTCCGTGTCGTAGTGCGCCGCATAGCGGGCCTCTCTTGCGCCAAACTGCCCAAAGTCGCCCTCCGCGGACGCGCCGGGCGACACATGGATGTAGTCGCGGTACATGACGGAGTGCGGGGACGATATCACTATCGTCTGTGGGTCGACCTCCGCGATGCGCGTACCTACCTGCCGGTATGCGTCGATCGTGTCCTGAATCTCTTTCTCGCGACCCCTGCCTACGGCCGGGATGATCAGAGGTGGGTGCGGAACCGCAAACGCCGCTACGATTGCCATGGATCCTTCTTCCCCGACATGCGCAAGCGGGCGCACGATGCGACATCCGCACCGCGCGCCCGCATGTGACGCCGTTATGTTGCCGCTGGTTACAGGGTTGATACCCATACTACGGCGCGTCTAGCGCGCCGGCCGCCTAGCTTGCAGCCATCTTGCATTTGGCTGGCAGCCATCTTGCACTTACCTTGCGGCCTCCTCCAGGAACTGCTCAAGCTCGCGCAGGCGGCTCACGCTCATCTGGCTGGCCGGGAAGTACGCCACGCGCGCCTTGCCAAACATGGCCAGGCAGCCGTGCTCGTCGTGGCGCACGCGACGCAGCTCGTGCAGCGGTAGGCGCAGCACCTCCGCGCCGGGGCCCTCCACGATGACCTCGTCCGCGGTCACGACGTTGTGACGGTTGAGGTCCTCCTTCGAGTCACCCAGGTTGGTGCCCATAAGAGCCCACATGGTGACGGACTTCCAGTTGCCTGACGCCGTGGCGCCGGAAACCGCCAGCACGAGCGCAATCAGAAAGATTGCCAGGTTGAACCCCAGCACGAAGTTCGTCACCAGCATCACGATGCCCACGACCAAAAGCACGAGGCACAGATCGCGCGTGCGGCCCCCACCATACAGCGCGGCCGCGTTGTCCGCGCTCTTCTCGTCCAGAAAGTACGTTGCCGAGAAGAGCACGTCGCCGTACTTTTCGGCATCCTGCTCGGCTGCGGTGAGGTTCTGCTCCTGATGCTGCTTTGCGCTGATGCGCGCAGCCTGCTTGGAACGGTTCTTGTTCTTTTTTGACATGTGGTCTCCCTGCACGTGGTTGAACCTAACGATGGTAGCGCAAAGGTAGCTGATAGCGAAAGGTCCGCCCCGAAGGACGGACCCGTGACCTTGCAGATGTCTTGCGACTGCCTTGCAGTTGTCTTGCGGCGCTACTCTGCCAGGAGCGGCTCCATCTGGAACGTGACGCAGTTGACGTAGCCGCGGTTGGTAAGGCGCAGGAACGGCACGCAGGCAAGCGACATGACGCCCATGGTCATGAACGGTGACGGCAGCGTGCAGCCCATGGTGGCCCACGCCTGCTCGATGCGGTCGACCTCGGCTGCGACCACCTCGACGGGCTTGTCGCTCATGAGGCCGCAGACGGGCAGCTCGACCAGGGCCAGCACCTTGCCGTCCATAACGGCGACCTCTCCGCCGCCGCAGTCCGCGAGCGTCTTGGCAGCAAGTGCCATGTCCGCGTCGTTGTCGCCCATGACGAGGAGGTTGTGGGCGTCGTGGCTCACGGTCTGGGCGAGCGCGCCGTGGATGCCAAAGCCGCTGATGAAGCCAAAGGCGTGTGTGCCCTTCTCGCCGTGGTGCCTGTCGAATACGCAGGCCTTCAGGATGTCGTGCTCTGGGTCCGCCTGGAGCGAGCCGTCGCGCACGGGTACCTGGACGGTGAGCTCGCGCGTGAGGGTGTCGCCCGCGTTGACGCCGAGCGCGCGAACCTTGCACGTGTCTTCCTGCGTGTCGACCGGGATGCGGAACGTCTGCGGCGTGATGTCGATGCCGAGGTCCATGGTGTTGGTCATGAAGCTTGGCCACTGGAACGGCTCGACCTCAAACAGGGCCTTGCCGTCTTTCGCGACGAGCTCGCCGTCGATGTAGACCTGAGCGGCGCGGAAGTTCGTAAGGTCCTCGAACAGGACGATGTCCGCGCACTTGCCGGGCGTGATGGAGCCCATGTCGAGCCCGACGCCGAAGTACGTGGCCGCGTTGATGGTGCACATCTGGATGGCGACTATGGGGTCGAGCCCGAGCCTGACGGCCTCGCGCAGGACGCGGTCCATGTGGCCGTCCGCGACGATGGTGTGCGGGTGGGAGTCGTCCGTGCACAGCATGCAGTGGCTGGTGTCCACGCCGCTCTGCACGAGCTGCGGCAGGTAGCCCGGCAGGTTGAGCCAGGCCGAGCCCTGGCGCAGCTGCACGTACATGCCCATGCGGAGCTTTGCGAGGACGTCCTGGAACGTGCTGGACTCGTGGCAGCTCGTGACGCCGGCGGCGATGTAGGCGTTCAGGCCGCGGTCGTCGTCCGTCGTGACGTAGTGGCCGGTCACGGGCTTGTCGGCCTTGAGGGTCTCTTGCACCTCGCCAAGCGCGTTCTTCTCGCCCGAAAGGATGCCGGGGAAGTTCATCATCTCGCCGAGGCCGCAGGTCTCCGGCCAGGTCATGGTGTCCGCCACCTGCGCGGCGTCGATGCTGGAGCCCGTGTCCTCCACGCCCAGGACCGCCGGCACGCAGGAGGGCGTGGTGAGCATGATCTTGAGCGGCGTGCGGCTGGCGTCGGCCCACATGGCCTTGACGCCCTCGAGGCCGCGGACGTTTGCGACCTCGTGCGGGTCCGCGTAGATGCCGACGGTGCCGTGGGGCACGACGCCGCGAGCGTACTCGGACGGGCCGACCATGCTGGACTCGATGTGGATGTGGGTGTCCAGAAGGCCGGGGGCGGCATAGAGGCCGTGAGCGTCGATCACCTTGGTGTCTGGCCCGACGCAGTGCTCGGCCGTGTGACCGTCGAACCCGATGTAGGCGACGCGCCCGCAGCTGATGGCGATGTCTGCGTCGTCCAGGACCTCGCGCGTGGTGACGCTGACGAGACGCGCGTGGCGGATGACCGTGTCTGCGGGCTCTTGCCCCTGCGCCACGCGAACGAGTTTGCCGTTGCATTCCCAGAGGGGAACCTTGCAGAAGTGGTTAATCATGCGCGCCTCCCGTGACGATGCCGTGGCCGTTCGTTCTGCCTGCGGCGATATTTGGTTGCACCTAGGGTAGCGTATCGGCGGGGCGCTGTGGCCGCAGCTGCCAAGTGGCGCCCTGGCGACGTGGGCTTTTGGTGTTCTCGCGACCTTGCGCCCGTGGGCGGCTTGCCGGGCAGGTAGAGTATCAATCCGTGAGTGTGCTCGATGGGTTCGGGCGACGTACTGTTCCGAACCTGGTCAGGACCGGAAGGTAGCAGCCATAAGGAGCCTCGGGCGGGCGCCCGTTCCCATCGAGCACACTGTGTACGACGCCCCAAACCGCGTTGCGGCAAGGGGTGTTGTTGTAAGCAGAGACCGCGGACCCGCCACATCGCGAGCCCTGGCACGCGTAGGCGCCGCCAAAGGTAAGGATTTTCTCGCATGGGATTCGTGAACTTCATCGTCGAGCTGCTGAAGGACCCCCGCACGGCCATCGCAAGCGCCATCGCCGCCGGACCGGTCGTGGCGTACGGCTTTGTGTTTCTCATCATCTTTATCGAGACGGGCGTCGTGTTCTTCCCGTTTCTTCCGGGTGACTCGCTGCTGTTTGCGTCGGGGTTCTTCGCGCACAACGGCGGCTTCAACATCTTTATGCTGCTTGGCATCGCATGGGCCGCGGCCATCCTGGGCGACCAGTGCAACTTCATGATCGGTCACTTCTTTGGCAAGCGCATCGTGGCGTCAGGCAAGGTAAAGGCCATGACCCCGGAGCGCGTGAAGAAGACGGAGGACTTCCTGGACAAGTGGGGCCACCTCGCCGTCTTCCTGGGCAGGTTCTTCCCGTTCATCCGCACGTTCGTCCCGTTCCTCAGCGGCATGGGCGGCATGCACTGGCGCAACTTCGTGATCTTCAACATCCTGGGTGGCATCACGTGGTCCACGCTCTTCACGCTGCTGGGCTACTTCTTTGGCGGCATCCCGGCGGTGCAGAAGCACTTCGAGCTGGTCATCGTGGGCATCATCCTCGTTTCCGTCATTCCAGCTGTTGTGGGCGCGCTCAAGGCGAAGTTTGGCAAGAAGGCCGAGGGCGAGGCGGCCGAGTAGCTCGCCGCGAGGCGAGGGGGATTGCCTGCCAAGGCGTCCACTAAGATAGATGGGTGCAAGCCTGGGGCGTCTGCCTTCCGACGGAGGCGGCGCCCCTTTGCGTGGGACGGAGGATGCATGAGCGATGATTCGACGGCCGGCGGCATGGTCGCGGCAGAGCGCGAGCGCAGGCTCGAGCGCTACGAGGCGTTCGCGGCGGGCGTGCGCGAGGACTACGGCAGCGCCGTGCGCCAGATGGACGACCTGCGTGCGCAGGGCCGCGTGAAGACGGCGACGTACCGCCAGCTCTTTGCGTACAAGTCAACCCTGGGCGAGATTCTTGACCGCCTGGAGGAGTGCGGGCTGTAGGGAGCTGCCTTAGGGGCGGGGATGGGGCGTCGCCTGCTGTGGGCGGCGCCTCTCTCATGCGCCGAGCACGCATAAATATGACTCGCTAGGACTTAGATATAGTTAGCGCAATAGACTCAAAAAATCTGAGAAACCATGTTTAAGTTACTGGCAGGTGGTTACATATACCAGTGAACCCAAGGAAGCCCAAAGGAAGGGCGTCCAGCCAATAGAAGGAGTGGTAACAATGGCAGGCATGGTTCCCTATAGCGACTACGAGAAGGCACTTCGCAGGGTTTGGCCGTTCGCAGCGATTGACGACTTCTTCGCACCGCTGGCTGTGTCGGACGCGGACGCGTTCAACATGGACGTCGAGGACGCGGGCGACAAGTACGTGATCACGGCCGAGCTGCCGGGCGTCAAGAAGGACCAGGTCGACATTGAGCTCAACGAGGGTCGCCTGAGCATCAGCGTCGACAAGAAGGAGTCCGACGAGCAGAAGGACAAGAACTACCTGCAGAAGGAGACCTCGGAGTGGCAGGCAACCCGTGGCGTGTACCTGAAGGACGCGGCCAACGAGGGTATCTCCGCGAAGATGGACGGCGGCGTTCTGACGGTCGACGTTCCGAAGCAGGAGGAGAAGAAGGCAAACGTCACGAAGGTCACCATCGAGTAGCCGGACGGCGGAAGGCTTTCCGACCTGCGGGATCGCGGTCGCGTAGGCTGCGGGCTTGCAGGGCCGCGAGCTGGCAGGTAGCTGCTAGGTAGCTGCTAGGTAGCAAGTGTTGGATGCCAGGCGGGAGGCACCGCCTTTCGCCTGGCTGCCGAGAGCTGGAAGGGGGTCGAGGCGAATGAGAGAGGGAATGGCTTCCCCGCGCACGCGAGGTTTCGCGCGGCCGCAGGTGTGTCGCGGACTCATGTGGCGTCGATTCCCGGGGACTCACGGCGCCGTGAGACTCTAGGAAGGCGCGGAAACGGCGGGAGTGCCTCGCCATCCACGACGCGGAGCACGCACTCGCGAATGCGCACAACCGAATATGACTTGCTCTGGACGGGGCGGTGCCAGGAGGTGCCGCCCCGTTCTTCTCACCCGCGCGGGGTTGCACGGGATTGCGCGGGGCCACCCCGCGCCGCCATCTGCGACCGTCTGCGTGAGCGATGGGCGCGAGGGCGACGCCGTGTTGGATAATGCGCGTGTCGAAGCTGTGGCCGCGCGCTGACGGACGCGCGCGGGAGAGGGGGAACATGAAGTCTTACACGCTGGACGACCTTGCGAGGCTCGTCGACCACACTAACCTGCACTCCGATGCGACGCGCGAGGACATGGAGCGACTGTGCGACGAGGCGCGACGCTACCACTTCAAGATGGTCGCGATCAACTCCGTGCAGTCGGCGCTGTGCTCGCGCCTTCTGGCGGGGACCGACATCGACACCGGCGCCGCCATCGGGTTCCCGCTGGGGCAGACGAGCATCGCGTGCAAGGTGTTCGAGACCCGGGATGCCCTGGCCGCTGGTGCGAACGAGATCGACTACGTGGTGAACCTGACGGAGGTCAAGGCCGGCAACTGGGCATACGTCGAGGATGAGATGCAACAGATTGTGGGCGTGTGTCGCGCGGCCGGCGTTCCGAGCAAGGTGATCTTCGAGAACTGCCTGCTTACCGACGAGGAGAAAATCGCTCTGTGCGAGGTGGCCAACCGCGTGCTGCCAACATTCGTGAAGACGTCGACCGGCTTCAGCACCGGCGGCGCGACCGTTAAGGACGTGCGTCTGATGCGCGCGCACGTGGACCCGCGCGTGAAGGTGAAGGCCGCAGGTGGCATTCGCACGGCCGACGCGTTTTTGGACATGGTGCGCGCGGGTGCCGAGCGCATTGGCTGCAGCGCGGGCGTGCCGATCATGGACGAGCTGCGGCGCCGGTTTGAGGAGCGGGGCGTGAGCAGCATCGAGCTGTAAGGGACTGCGGATCCTAACGTAGAACTAAAAAATATAGTTCTACGTTAGGAGGGCGTTTTCCCAGTTGGCCGTCAGGCTGAAAAAATATAGTTCTACGTTACGTTGGCGGGTAATGACCGCCTGGCGTGGCCGGGGGCAGATTGCGCGCGCCGTTTCGCCCTCGCCCGTTCTCCAATCGGGCCGGGCAAGAGCGACCAGATGAGTTCCTGCCTGTCGGCGGTAAGTGCGGGTGACCCGAGGGCTGCTCTCTGAAGGCCAAGCTCCCTTGAGCCCTCCGCCTCGATTCTGCCGATTGCCCACTTTGCGACTTGGTCCAATCCTCCGGGTTCGTATAGATCCTCCGACGTGATGGGGATTACCTGCAGGCCAGAGGCCAAGAGTTCACGGTCCCTGTGTCGGTCGTCTAGGAACTTATTGCGTACGGCGCGCGTCGCATTTGCAAGTTCGCGTTCTCTGTAGCTGTCACCCGGGTTCATTCCTAGGTTAATACCGGCGTTTGCCACCGCTTCCAGTGGTAGATGTCCCGCTCCGTCATAGTTGAGCCCAATGTGCGTGCCCGTGAAGAGGATGTCCGGCACTCGGGAGAGCCGAGATCCCGAAAACTTCGAGCTGTTTCTGATGCGCTTGTTGAGCGTAATGGGGCCTAGGCCATATCCGCAGTCTTCGATGCCAAGCGAGAGGGGCACAGCGACCGAGGCTTCCATTGGAGACCACGCATCGTCCGAAATCAATGCGGACAATCGTTTCGCCTGCTTCATTCCCCAGAGATGAATCCGGGTAGAGTCGCGCAGGAATGAGCTGATTTCCGTCACGGTGGTTGCTTGAGGAACTCCGAATGTTGTTTTGCCGCCCGTGGGGCGCGTTGCATCAAGCGAGAATTCGCCGCAAAGCTCCAAGCCGAGCGACAGGTGATCAGCCGGTGGCAACAGGGCGCCCATGAGGACAAAGAGTAGTTCTGGACACGGAATCCAGATTTCTTCGTTGACCTTAAGGAATGACCCGTTGGGGAGGAGGTCACTTTGAAGGGAAGAGACGTGCATGAACTGAGCGCGCGGCGCCTTACCCTCTGAGTCTACGAGAACCTCAAGGGGATGCTCCGAACAAGGATGCTGTTGCAGGTAGAGGCTGTCTAGCGGAATGATTCGCGCACGCCAGCGCTTTGCGGGCGACGGGTCGGGCGCTTGGAGCTCGCCGTGGGGCAGGCAATGCAGGTCCACGCGTTGCGCCCGGAGGGCCCGCGTGATGCGCAGGGCGTCCGAAAGTCCGACCGTGAGCTTCATGTCGAGGACCTCCCATCCGTGCGTGCCTGCGACCTCGCCCCACTGACTCGCTCTTTCGACTTCGTGGCGCTTTCGGGCAGGCGAGCGGCGAATTGGGGGCGAGCCGCCATATGTAGTAGTGAAGGCGAATTATAACAAACGATGGAATCAAGTAAACCGCATTACGTAAGCGGTATTACGTGATGAACAGCCAAAAATAACTCAACTGGACAAACGACGTAAATGCATAAAGCTAGCTGCAAGATAAGCACTTCGGTCGTAGCAAATCGCAGCAAAACCGCTGCTGCCTTAGCGCGAAAGCGCGGCAGGCGAGAAGCGCAGCCCACGTCCGTGCAACGTCTCGTGTGCCGCGACCGCGATGCGTCGCGTGCCCCTCGGCCGCTATACTTATGCCCCAGACAACAAGGCCCGCGGTGCGGTGCCTCGGCGGCGTAGCCGGGGCGTGGCGTCGCGGCGCGCGGGAGGCGCAATGGAATCTCTGTACAGGAAGTACCGTCCGCAGACGTTTGACCAGGTAGTAGGCCAGCAGCACGTGGTCTCGACACTCGAGAACGCCGTGCTGGAGGGCCGCACGAGCCACGCGTACCTGTTCTGCGGTCCGCGCGGCACGGGCAAGACAACCATGGCGCGCATCCTGGCAAAGGCCCTGATGTGTGAGCAGGGCCCGGGGCACCTGCCGGACGGGACGTGCGAGCAGTGCAAGCTGATTGCGGCCGGCGAGCACCCGGACGTGTACGAGCTGGACGCCGCGTCCAGGACGGGCGTGGACAACGTTCGCGAGGAGATCATCAACCGCGTCAACTACGCACCTGTACGCGGTAATTACAAGTTCTATATCATCGACGAGGTCCACATGCTCACGACGGCAGCGTTCAACGCGCTGCTCAAGACGCTCGAGGAGCCGCCTGAGCACGTGGTGTTCGTGCTGTGCACCACGGACCCGCAAAAGATTCCCGAGACCATCCTCTCGCGCGTGCAGCGCTTCGACTTCCGCGCCATCGGCGCGCCGGACATCGAGGCCCACCTCGAGGACGTCTGCCGCAAAGAGGGCTTCGAGTACGACAAGGCCGCGCTCGAGCTGGTCGTGCGCCACGCCCGCGGCGGCATGCGCGACGCGCTAAGCACGCTGGAGAAGCTCTCCGTGTTCGGCGACGGCAAGGTGTCGCTGGAGTCCGCCCAGGACCTGCTCGGCGAGGTCAGCGGTTCCATGTTGGTGAGCGTCGCCTGCGCCATGGCGGAGCGCAACGTGCCCACGCTGTTCTCTGCGGTTGGCGACCTGGTGAGCCAAGGCCGCGACCTGCTTGAGTTCACCCGCGAGCTTGCCGGCCACCTGCGCGACGTGTACGTGGTCGCCGCGGTGGGCGCGAAGCCCGGCGTGGTGGACGCCAACGAGGAGGAGCTGCAGAACCTGCGCGACGAGGCGCTGGCGTTTGGCTCGGTGGACAGGATCTCGCGCGCGATGGTGGTGCTCGGCGAGGCCGCGAAGGAGATGCGCACCGCGACCGACCAACGCCTGGTGCTGGAGGTGGCGCTCACCAAGATCGCCCGCCCCAAGAGCGACCTGACGCTGGACTCCCTCGCAGACCGCGTGGCCCAGCTCGAGCGCCGCGTGGCGGAGCTCATGGTGCCGCGCGCAATACCGGCCGCCACGGCCCCAGCAACCCCCGCGTCACCAGCCGCCGCACCGGTGGCCACGCCGCATGCACCGCGTCCGTCGGCACCCGTGCGCCCGGCAACGCCCCCGCGTCCGGCAGCAACCCCGCATCCAGCGCAGGGCGAGAAGAACGTGGCCCCTGCTCCGCAGCCAGAAGCCGTACCGCACCCCGCGCCTGCCCAGCAACCCGTCGCGCCGCAACAGGCGCCCGCACAGACAGCCGCAAGCAAGCCGGTGCCCGCACCGCAGCCGACCCCACAACCGGCACCCGCTCCTGCGCCGCGACCGGTACCAGCGTCGAAGCCCGCCGCACCCCAGCCTTCGCCCCAAGTGGCGCCCGCTCCGGCGCCACGCCCCACCCCGCAGCCGACGACACCGCCAGCGGCCTCCGCGCCAAGTCCGGCGGCCGGCTCGACTGCCGTGACGGACGGCGGAGAGCTCCAGCGCAGGTGGCGCCAGGTGGTCGACACGCTGGTGCGCAAGGACCCGCCGCGTGGCTCGCTGCTGCTCAGCTCGTCGGCCATTAGCGACGACGGCTCGAAGCTGCTGGTCAACCTGCCAAAGGGCTCCGCGTTCGCCGTGAAGATGCTCGAGCGCGCGGACGTAAGGGCCGTGGTCGAGCCCGCCGTCGAGGCGCTGTTTGGCCACAGGCAGCTGATATATGCCGAGGCGAGCCTGCGCGGCGCGGACATCGCGCGTTCCCAGAGGGCGGCCGCACCAGCGCCTGCCCCTGCCGCGCCCGCTCCGCGCTCCGCGCCGTCACCGAGGCCCGCGCCTGCCCCGGTTCCTGCGCCGCGTCCTGCACCGGCCCCGACGCCTGCACCGGCCCCGGCGCCGCAGCAGGCGGCCGGGCCCATGCCATGGGACGACGTGCCCCCTTGCGAGGAGGTGCCCTACGACGACGCGGCTGCTGTCTCGTATGACGAGGACGTGCAGGAGGGAAGGGCTCCCGGCGGGTACGACGCCGCGCCCTCTTCGCTGCCAACTCCGTCGCCCGCCCCTCGGCCGGCATCACAGCCTGCGCCCGCACCGGCGCCGCAACCCGCGCCCGCACCGGCGCCGCAGCCCGCGCCCGCACCTGCGCCGGCTCCAGCACAGGCACCAAAGCCTGCGCCCAAGCCAGAGCCCGTGCGCGCGTTTGGCGACGTGCAGCCCGAGGCCTCGCTGGACGACGCGCCCGCGGACGCCCAGGCCATACTCGACATGCTGTCCAGCGTGTTCGGCGACGTGAAGTACGCCGGTGTGCAGAAGAAGGAGTAGCCGCCCGCGAGGCCTGCCACCCGCGAGGCCTGCCGCCCGCACGACGGGTGCGCTGGCGCCTGCGGCCCGGCGCCGCACGCCATCGCGCGCAGGTTCGTAGTGATGCGCTGTACGTGGCGCGCGCTCGGTTTCGCGGCGTGCAAGTAGCCGTATCATTCGGTGGGTACAAACAATGGGGCGAGAAGGGCGTGCCCTTCTCGCCGAGGGCGATTTCTGGTCAGCGATTCCCCAGTTAGGAGAACCAACATGAACATGCAGCAGATGATGAAGCAGGCGCAGAAGATGCAGAAGCAGCTTGCGCAGGCGCAGGAGAAGCTGGGCGAGACCGAGGTGTCCGCCTCGGCCGGCGGCGGGATGGTCAAGGTGACCGGCACCGCGGACGGGCACATCACCGGCATCACGATCGACCCGGAGGCGCTGGACCCGGAGGACGTGGAGATGCTGCAGGACAGCATCCTCGCGGCCGTGAACGACTGCCTGGAGAGCGGCCAGAACGTCGCGAATCAGCAGATGGGCGCCATCACCGGCGGCATGAACATCCCGGGGATGTTCTAGTGGCGCTTTCGGGCGAGGCGTTTGGCGGCTCGGCCGCGGCCGGTGTCGCGGGCGCTCCGGGCGACGGTCGCGCGCTGCAGCGCCTGCTTGACGAGCTGGGCCGGCTGCCGGGAATCGGGCCCAAGTCTGCCCAGCGCATCGCGTACTACCTGCTGGAGGCGGACGCGGAGACCGCGCGCCGCCTGGCAGACGCCATCCTGAGGGTGAAGGAGCAGGTGCACTTCTGTCCGATCTGCTTCAACTACGCCACGCGCGAGCACTGCGACGTGTGCGACGACCCCACGCGCGACCGCAGCCGCATCTGCGTGGTGTCCGAGCCGCGCGACGTGCAGGCCATCGAGCGCACCGGATCGTTCCACGGGCTGTACCACGTGCTGGGCGGGGTGATTTCGCCCATGGACAAGGTGGGGCCGGAGCAGCTGCACGTGCGAGAGCTCTTGGGCCGCCTGGCGGACGGCACGGTGGAGGAGGTCATCCTGGCCACGAACCCGGACGTCGAGGGCGAGACCACGGCCACGTACCTGAGCCGGATCATCCGGCCGCTGGGCGTGGAGGTCACGCGGCTGGCAAGCGGGCTGCCCGTGGGCGGCGACCTCGAGTACGCCGACGAGGTGACCCTTGGCCGCGCGATAGAGGCCAGAAGGGCGCTTTAGGCCGCGGCTCCGCGCGGTTCGTAGCATAATCGCAGCAGGCAGCAGACGGGGAGGTCTGACACATGAGCGAAAACGCAGGGGGCTCCTCCGCACGGCACGGCGCCCGACACGCGGCGACCGGCTCGGGCGGCGCGCGCGTGCCCAGGCGCGGCGGACGCTCCGCGGGCGGCACGCACTTTGCGGGAGCCACCACCAACCACTACCAGAACTACAGCGTGGGCCACGACTACGACAGCGATGGCATGGCCGAGCAGGCCGCCCCGCGCCCCGTGCTCGACCCGGCGGCGACCGGATCGTTCCAGCGGATCGACGCGAGCATGGGCGCGAAGGTAGAGACCCGCTCCAACGTAGAGACCCTTTCCGCGGACTCCACCACGTCGTGGCGTCGCAGTGGCTACGGAAGGGAGCGCCGGCTCTCTGGCGCGTATCGCCCGCAGACGCAACGCCGCGAGCCCCAGACGCGCACCAACCGCAAGCTGATCGCGGGCATCGCGGTGGCCGTCGTGGTGGTGCTGGCTCTTGGCGGCTACCTGCTGGGTGGCCTGCTGCGCGGCAACACCGCCAAGTCCACCAAGCCAAAGCAGGTGGAGAAGACCGTGGTCGCCGTGGACCAGTCCATCCGCTACCGCGACGCCACGTACTCGCTGCGCAAGCAGGATGACGGCACGTACGCCATAGTGGCGTCCGCAACAAAGGGCGAGGGCCTGCAGGTGATGAGCACGGTGCCCGGCACGCCGGCGAGCCTGGTGCTGTACAAGGGCACGATCGTGGTGCCCGAGAACCTGGACGGCAACTGGGACGTGTACGCGTGCACCATCGGCATGGGCACGCCGGCCTCGCCCGTGGTGGACGCGGACGGCAAGGCCGTGGGCGGATCGGGCACCATCAAGTCCGTCAAGCTGTCCCAGCAGGGGATTGCCGTGACAACGGACTCCGGCGACACCACCAGCGTGACGCTCAGCGGCAGCGCCTCGGCCATTGGCACGAAGTCGGACGACAAGTCGGGCTCCACGTCTGGCTCGGCCTCCGATGCATCCTCCAGCGCCGCGGGCGCGTCTGGCGACGGTACCGCGACCACGGAGTAGCCCCGCTCCCCGCGCGCCACCCGCGCCTCGCCTAAGGCATGGGGCGCGGGGGCGCGTTCTTCTCGCCCGCGGGCGCGCACCCCGCCAGGTTGTGCATAACCGGTGGAGAAGAACTTTCTTAATTTTGTGCTAGACAAACGTGGGGCGAAGCGTGTACTATTGCTTACGCACTGATGCACGGGGTATTAGCTCAGCTGGTTAGAGCGCCGGCCTGTCACGTCGGAGGTCGCGGGTTCGAGTCCCGCATATCCCGCCATTCATGTATTCAGGGCTTCGGGGAACCGGGGCCCTTTTTATTGCACCAGCGCACGGGGTATTAGCTCAGCTGGTTAGAGCGCCGGCCTGTCACGTCGGAGGTCGCGGGTTCGAGTCCCGCATATCCCGCCATCTTGACCGCAGAGGGGTCTCGGGCAACCGGGACCCCTTTCTTGTGCGGCGGCGCGCAGGGCGCCAATGGGCTACAATCACAAAATGCTGCCGCAAAGGTGGCCTTAGCCGGCGCGCCGCACGGGCGCCGCCGACGCAGGGGACACGGCACGAAGGGTCGGAACGTGGACATCTCGAGGAAGACAGACTACTCGCTGCGCATGCTCGCCGAGCTCGTCAGGAGCGACGGCGTGGTGTCCGTCCGCGCCGCGGCCGAGAAGAACGGCATCCCGTACTCGTTCGCACGCTCCATTCAGCACGACCTTGTGACTGCGGGCATCATAGAGAGCACGCGCGGCGCGCGCGGAGGCATGCGCCTGTGCGTGGACCCGCGCGAGGTGACCATGCGCCAGGTGATCGAGGCGATCCAGGGGCCTGTGTACGTGGCCACGTGCGGTACGGCCGGCCCGGAGGGCGCCGCGTGCCCCTTCCGCCCAGAGTGCCACTTCAACCCCGTCTGGTGCGAGGCGGAGCGCATCCTGACGCGCTACTTCGACTCCATCAGCCTGTACGAGGTGGTCTGCGAGCACAAGCACCCCGCGCTGACGCCCGAAAGCGGCTTCGAGGTGCTGGGTCCGGCGCCGCGGGTGCCGGACGTGCCCAGCGCGCGGTAGGCGCCGTCATGAGCGACGCCACGCCGACGCCATCCGCGGCCCCCGTGACTCCCGTGCAGGTGCCGCCGGAGTTTCGGCAGAGGGTGCTCGAGCGCGGTCGCGAGCTGTATCGCGACCTCCCGTGGAGAAGAACGCGCGATCCGTACCAGATATGGATATCGGAGGTCATGCTCCAGCAGACCCAGGTGGCTCGCGTCGACGGGCGCTGGCAGCGCTGGTGCGAGCGCTTTCCCAGCGTGGATGCGCTTGCGGCGGCGGACGCGGCCGACGTGCTGGAGGAGTGGCAGGGAATGGGCTACAACCGCAGGGCGCTTTCGCTGTGGAGGGCCGCGGGCATCGTGAGCGCCGCGGGCGGCGACATGCCGACGGAGGCCCGCGACCTGGTGGCGCTTCCCGGCATAGGCCCGGCGACGGCCGCCGGCATCCGAGCGTTTGCGTATGACCTGCCCGGCGTCTACCTCGAGACCAACGTGCGCTCCGTCTTCCTGCACGAGTTCTATCCCGACGCCGTGGCGGTGCCGGACAAGGACCTGGTGCCGCTGGTCGAGGCCAGCTGTCCGGCCGACGGCTCGGATCCGCAGGACGATCCGAGGACGTGGTACTACGCCCTTCTCGACTACGGCGCGTACCTCAAGAAGACGCTGCCCAACCCGTCTAGGCGCTCGAAGACGCATGTGAGGCAGTCGAAGTTCGAGGGGTCGCACCGGCAGAAGCGCGCGGAACTGGTGAGGCTGCTGCTGGACCACCGTGCGACTGACCGCCGCGGTATCGACCTTGTGACGATTGCCGAAGAACTGTCTTCGATTGAGGTGGAATCGGGTAGAAGAAAAATATCCGCGTGTGATGTGGTCGCTCTGCTGGAAGAGCTCGAGGCCGAGGGATTTTGTCACAAAATAGGTGACAATTGGTCGGCGTAGGTCATATCATGTGAGGTGCGTCACAAGTGATGGACGGGCAGGGGGCCCGTCCCGTTGCGAGAGGAGATCGTACATGGCTGTCGACTTTGAGAACTCCCAGACGAAGAAGAACCTCGAGGCCGCGTTTGCCGGCGAGAGCCAGGCAACGAACAAGTACTCCTACTATGCGAGCAAGGCCAAGAAGGAGGGCTACGTCCAGATCTCGAACATCTTTAGCGAGACCTCGGGCAACGAGCGCGAGCACGCGAAGCTCTGGTTCAAGTACCTGCACGACGGCGACGTTCCCGACACCCTGGCAAACCTGAAGGACGCGGCCGCGGGCGAGAACTACGAGTGGACCGACATGTACAAGGGCTTCGCCGAGACCGCCGACGAGGAGGGCTTCAAGGAGATTGCCGCCAAGTTCCGCATGGTCGGCGAGGTCGAGAAGCACCACGAGGAGCGCTACAACAAGCTCGTCGAGCGCGTCGAGAAGGGCGAGGTGTTCCAGCGCGAGGGCGTCAAGGTCTGGAAGTGCCTGAACTGCGGCCACATCCACGTGGGCGAGACCGCGCCGAAGGTCTGCCCCGTCTGCAACCACCCGCAGAGCTACTTCGAGGAGCTGGCAATCAACTACTAGCGCCTCAAGCCGCCACGGCGGCACCATGAGCGACTCGCGCCCCGCACGCCAGCGACGTGCGGGGCTTTTTTGTGCCGCGTGAGCGGGTGTGCGTCGCCGCGAGCGCGTTGGGCCGTGCCGCCAGTCGCGTTCTCTCGCGGCGCTCCACCTACGTAAACGCCGCCAATCCCAAGTTTTCTACGTTGCACGTCAACAGCGTTATCGATAATACCGATAACAATTAAACTGATACTGAGAGATAGCATCTACCTGCGAAAATGTTCAAATAGGCCACAGTCTCACATGAAAATCCTTGCGAGTGTCAACTGGTGCCCTATGATGTGCTCACGATGAAAACGAGAGCAGACATATCACCTACGAGCACGTTAATGCCCTAGCCCGGCCTCAGGAAGCTGCAACCACGCAGACGAGGACCGGGCAGCGGCAAGGCAATCGTTATCGCATCAGGAAAACATCAGGCGCACACGGCGCCACCCACAAAGGAGAACATCATGGCGTTCGAGCTCGATCCCACCTTCGCATCCGACCCCGAGAAGCACTTCGACACCCTGCAGGTCCACGCCGGCTGGTCGCCCGACCCCACCACCGGCTCCGCGGCGCTCCCGATCTATGCGTCCGCGGCGTTCCAGTTCGACGACGCCGCCGATGGCGCCGCCAAGTTCGCCCTCGCCAAGCCGGGCAACGTCTACGGCCGCCTGACCAACACCACCACCGACGCCGTCGCCGCCCGCGTCGCTGCGGTCGAGGGTGGCACGGGCGCCGTCGCCGTTGCCTCTGGCCATGCGGCAGAGATCCTCGCCCTCACCAACCTCGTCGGCGCCGGCGACCACATCGTCGCGTCCGACTCGCTGTACGGCGGCACGTGGAACATCCTGCTACACACCCTCGGCGACCTTGGCGTCGAGACCACCTTCGTCGAGAACAACGACATCGACGCGTTCGTCGCCGCCACGAAGGAGAACACCAAGCTCTGGTACGTCGAGACCATCGGCAACCCCCTCGTCGACGTCGCGGACGTCCCGGCGCTGGTCCAGGCCGCAAACTCCCTGCCGTCTCCGGTGCCCGTCTTCGTCGACAACACCTTCGCGACGCCCTACCTCTACCGTCCCGCAGAGGACGGCGCGGCCGTCGTAATCGAGTCCCTCACCAAGTGGATCGGCGGCCACGGCGCGACGCTCGGAGGAGCCGTCGTCGATACCGGCAAGTACGACTGGAAGGCCCAGGCGGACAAGTTCCCAACCATCGCGAAGCCCGACCCCTCCTACCACGGCGTCGTCTTCGCGGATGCCGCTCCCGCCGCGCCGTTCTCCACGCGCGTCCTTGCCAACAAGCTGCGCGACTTCGGCCCGACGCTCTCCCCGTACGGCGCGCAGCTCATCGGCATCGGCCTCGAGACCCTCTCCCTGCGTGTCCAGCGCCACTCCGACAACGCGCTCGCCGTCGCAAGGTGGCTGAAGGATAACCCCAAGGTCGCGTGGGTCCGCTACTCCGGACTCGAGGACGACCCCTCACATGAGGTCGCGTCCCGCATCCTCAGGCACGGCTTCGGCGGCGTCGTGGTCTTCGGCCTCAAGAGCGGCCGCGAGGGTGGCCTCAACGTCGTCAACAACGTCAAGCTCTTCACCCACCTCGCCAACGTGGGCGATGCCAAGTCCCTCATCATCCACCCCGCCTCGACCACGCACTCCCAGCTCACGGCCGAGCAGCTCAAGGCCGCGCACCTCAGCGAGGACCTCATCCGCCTCTCCGTCGGCATCGAGGATGTGGACGACATCATCGCCGATCTCGACCAGGCCATCTCCAAGGCCTAAGGCCCAAGGCGGCACCTCGCGCGGCATGGCGACTCGAGCCGCGCGACAACCACATCGCACGCAACAGGGGACGACGCCCGCAGAAGGCGCCGTCCCCTTCTTGTGCGGCGGGATAGAATGATGCCCCGTGGGGCGCGCGTGTCGCGCCACCGGACGCGCGGGTGGCACCGTCGGGTGTGCGGGGCGAGAAGAACCCCCGCCGTCCGTGTCCGCGCGCCATGACCGCATTGGCATCGTC
This sequence comes from Parafannyhessea umbonata, assembly GCF_900105025.1. Classification (GTDB taxonomy): domain Bacteria; phylum Actinomycetota; class Coriobacteriia; order Coriobacteriales; family Atopobiaceae; genus Parafannyhessea; species Parafannyhessea umbonata. The sequence continues at coordinate 2,152,699 of NZ_LT629759.1, forward strand.
GCTGGGAGGAACCGTGGCCAAAACCGTGGAGCCGACTCCGCAGGGGTACGCGTACGACAAGGAGCCGGAGGTCCGCGTCGCGGGCTTCTCGGACGCCGCCTGGGAAGGGGCCCGGGCAGTCTCGCGCGAGCTCGGGCGCCTGCGCGGCGAGTCCGTCGTGGTGGTGGACTGCTACCCTGGCGTCACGCCGGACGTGCTCGACCTGGTGCGTGAGGCCATCCAGCCGGACGAGGTGCTGCTGGCGCAGGACATGTATCGCGACCAGGGGCAGATAGACGCGATGCTCGCGCCGCACGTGACGCAGGACCGCGTGCGTGGGGTCATGTTCTACGGCTCGCTGCAAGACTTTGTGGACCCCGCGCGCCTGGACGCCCTTCGCGAGCGCCTGGCGCGGGCAAGGTGCGCAGGCAGGCGCGTCCTGGTGTATGGCGTCGGCGCGGCCCTGGTCTGCGCGGAGGGGACCCTCGTGTACTGCGACCTCGCCAGGTGGCAGATCCAGCTGCGCTATCGCGCCGGGGCGTGCAACTTCCTGCAAGACAACGCCACGGAGGACGCCCTGCGCAAGTTCAAGCGCGGCTACTTTATAGACTGGCGCGTCGCGGACCGCCACAAGCGCACCCTGCTTGGCCGCATCGACTACCTGCTCGACACAAACGATGCCACCTGCCCGCGCCTCGCCACGGGCGACGCCTTTCGTGCCGGTCTGGCGCAGGTGGTGCGCCGCCCGTTCAGGCTCGTTCCGTACTTCGACCCCGGCGTCTGGGGCGGAACCTGGATGCGCGATCACTTTGGCCTTGACCCCAAGGCGCCCAACTACGCGTGGAGCTTTGACGGCGTGCCAGAGGAAAACAGCCTCTGCCTGCGCATCGGCGGCGTCCGCATAGAGGTTCCCGCGCAGGATGCCGTCCTGTCGCACCCCACGGAGCTGCTGGGGGCCGCAAACTACGCGCGCTTTGGGGCGGAGTTTCCCATCCGCTTTGACCTGCTGGACACCATGGGCGGCCAGAACCTGAGCCTGCAGGTCCACCCAAGCACGGACTACATCCACACGCACTACGGCATGGCCTACACGCAGGACGAGAGCTACTACATCCTGGACGCGGAGCCCGGCGCGGGCGTCTACCTGGGCCTTCGCGAAGGCGTGGACCCGGCGCGCATGATGGGTGCCCTACGCGCCGCCAACCGAGGCGAGGCGTCCTTCTCGGCCGAGGAGTTCGTCAACCGCATTCCTGCGCACCCGCACGACCACTTCCTCATTCCCGCGGGCACCGTGCACTGCTCGTCCGCGGGCTGCATGGTGCTCGAGATCAGCGCGACGCCGTACATCTTCACGTACAAGCTGTGGGATTGGGGCCGCTTGGGCATGGACGGCCTCCCGCGCCCCATCCATCTGGACGATGGCGAGAAGAACATCCGGTGGGACCGCACCACCACCTGGGTGCAGAGGAACCTCGTGGACCAGGCCCGCGAGGTCGGGAGCGGCGACGGCTGGGTCGAGGAGCGAACCGGCCTGCACGAGCTGGAGTTCATCGAGAGCCGGCGCGTCACCGCGACGGTGCCGACCAGCCACGACGCGAGCGCCGGCGTCCACGTGCTCAACCTCGTTGAGGGGGCGGCCGCGGTGGTGAGGAGCCCCCGGCACGCGTTCGAGCCGTTCGAGGTCCACTATGCAGAGACGTTCATCGTCCCCGCGGCGGCGGGCGCCTACGTGGTGGAGCCGGCGCGGCCGGGGGAGCGCATCCGCCTTGTGAAGGCGTACGTGCGTAACGCCACGGCATAGCGGGCGGCCACGCATGGCGGGCCGCTACGCCTTGTGCGCCTCGTCAAACGCCTTCGTCCGGGCCGCCGTGTCGCGGCGCGCCTCGTCGCTACGCGGGTGCAGCTGCACAAAGCGCGCAAACCCCTCCACGGACCAGTCGTCCCAGCCCTCCGTGTCGCCCAGGTTCTTGAACATGCACGTGGGCACCTCGCCCAGCGCCAGGTTCTTGCGGATGCACGCGTCGCAGCCAAAGCCGCCCCTCGCCAGGTTCGCGGGGTTGTTGGGATTGCACGGGCAGCGCGTGTCGCCGCAGGTGCAGAAGTGCCTGCCAAGGTCCGCCATCACGAGTCCCTTTCGCTTGTCTTTTTTCCACGCGCGCTGTCGGCGGCGCGCTTGCCGCCCCTCGCGCCCTTCGTGCCGGCCTTTCCCGCACCCTTCGCAGGCCCGCGTCGGCCCGCCTTCGCCGCCTTGAACGCTGACGGGCAGATGTCCGCGCACGGGCAGCCCTCGCACTTCGGCCGCTGCGCCGTGCACGTGTCGCGGCCAAAGTGTATCCACTCCTCGTTCACGTAGGTCCAGAGCTCCTGCGGCAGCAGGTCAAGCAGGTCCTTCTCCGCCGCCGCGGGAGTGCTCGCGCGCGTAAAGCCCATGCGCGTGGCAATGCGAAACACGTGCGTGTCCACCGCGATGCCCTCGCATATGCCAAACGCCTTGTTCAGCACGATGTTCGCCGTCTTGCGGCCCACGCCAGGCAGGCGGCACAGCTCCTCCATCGTGTGTGGCACCTCGCCGCCAAAGTCGCTCATGATCATCTGCGACAGCTCCACGCAGTGCGCGGCCTTCGCGCGCCAGAAGCCAATGCTGTGGATGACCTCGCCCACCTCGGCCGGGTCGGCCTGCGCCATCGCCTGCGGCGTGGGCCAGCGGCGAAAGAGCTCCGGCGTCACGCGGTTCACGCCGGCGTCCGTGGTCTGGGCAGAAAGCATCACGCATACCACCAGCGTAAACGGGTCGTGGTAGTCAAGCGCGCTCTGCACGCCGGGGTATCGCTCGTGCATGCGGGCGCAAAACTCGATGCCGCGCTGACGGCGCGACGCCTTCGACTCTCGTGGCACGATCTTCTCACCTGCCTTGCCGTGGCCCGACGTCGTGCGCGCGGGCGCAACGCGCGGGGTCAAAACTTGCCGTTAGTGGCACATGATACCCGCTTTTGTGTCCATGCGACCGCGCTGTCCGTGCCACCGCCGTCGCTCGTTCCCGCGTAACGGCGGTTCGCGCGCGTATCGCCGTATACCTCCGCCCGCGCCCGCTTCGCGCCGGTCGCGCGCGGCCCGTTTGCGGCCGACCGCGAAGTCATGGCCGCAAAGCCTTGCCCGTTTACATAGAATGTGTAGTTGCGGTGGTGATTGCGTGGGCATGCCACCCACCCTAGTCGTGACGAAGCCGGAGGATGGTCGCATGAGCGCGCCTATAGCCAACTACCTTCTTACCAACGATGACCTTTACCTCATGGGCAAGGGCGTGTGGTACCGCAGCTACGAGAAGCTCGGCGCCCATCCCTGCAACAAGGACGGCGTCGAGGGCTACTGGTTTGCCGTGTGGGCGCCAGACGTCAAGAGCGTCCGCGTGATCGGCGACTTCAACGACTGGGACACGGACGCCACCTACCTCGAGTGCACGCCTACCGGCGACGTGTGGTACGGCTTTGTGCCCGGCGCCACGGAGGGTCAGCTCTACAAGTACCTGATCGAGACCGCCCGCGGCGACCTGCTGTACAAGGCCGATCCGTACGCGTTTTACGCGGAGTGCCCCCCGGGGACGGCGTCGCGTACCGCGGACATCTCCGGCTATAAGTGGCAGGACGAGAAGTACATGGCCTCCCGCGCCAAGCAGGACTTCTTCAAGCGGCCGCTCAACATCTTCGAGTGCCACCTGGGCAGCTGGAAGCGCCACCCGGACGGCCTGGCCGGAAACGGCGACCCGGATTCCGACGACCATGCCGGCAGCTACCTCACCTACGACGAGCTCTCCGTCGAGCTGGTCGATTACGTGAAGAAGATGGGCTACTCGCACATCGAGGTCCTGCCCGTGATGGAGCACCCGTTCGACGGCTCGTGGGGCTACCAGGTGACGGGCTACTTCGCGCCCACCAGCCGCTACGGAAACCCCAGGCAGTTCAAGCACTTTGTGGACGCCTGCCACCAGGCGGGCATCGGCGTGATCTTAGACTGGGTGCCCGGCGGCTTCTGCCGCGACGAGCATGGCCTGGTGCACTTTAACGGAGAGAAGCTGTACGAGAAGGAGGAGCACCCCAACTGGGGCACGTTCAAGTTCGACTTCTCGCGCAACGAGGTCCGCAACTTCCTGACGTCCAACCTCCTGTACTGGGTGGGGGAGTATCACGCGGACGGAATCCGCATGGACGGCGTCACGTCCATGCTCTACCTCAACTTTGGCGTGGACGACCCAAGCCAGAAGAAGTTCAACTCCCGCGGCACGGAGGAGGACGACGCCTCCATCGAGTTCATCCGCACGTGCAACGACACCGTGGGCAAGTACTACCCTGACGTGATGAGGATCGCGGAGGAGTCCACGGCGTGGCCGCTCGTGACGTACCCCACCTCCGACGGCGGCCTGGGATTCCACTTCAAGTGGGACATGGGCTGGATGAACGACACGCTGCACTACATGCAGACCGACTTCCCGTATCGCCCCGGCAACCACAAGCTCCTGACCTTCTCGACCATGTACCAGTTCAACGAGAACTTCATCTTGCCGCTCAGCCACGACGAGGTGGTCCACGGCAAGTGCTCGCTCATCACCCGCATGCCGGGTGACTACTGGCGCCAGTTTGCGGGCATGCGCGCCCTTGCGCTGTACCAGATGACGCATGCGGGCGGCAAGCTCAACTTCATGGGCAACGAGCTTGGCCAGTTCATCGAATGGCGCTACTACGAGGGCATCCAGTACTTCCTGACGGAGGAGTACGAGAGCCATGCCCACCAGCAGCACTACGTCGCGGCCCTGAACGCGCTCTACGAGGCGCAGCCCGCGCTGTGGCAGGACTCGTACTCGCCGGAGGGCTTCGACTGGATCGACGCGGACAACGCCGACCAGTGCATAATCTCGTTCGCGCGCCATGGCGACGACGAGAAGGACGACCTCGTGATCCTGATCAACTTCGAGGTGAACCCCCACGAGGACTTCAGGCTGGGCGTGCCGAGGCCGGGCATCTACGAGGAGGTCTTCAACTCCGACGACGAGGAGTTCGGCGGCTCGGGCGTCACGAACAGGGGCGTGAAGTTCAAGACGGAGGACGTGCCGTGGAACCGCCAGGAGCAGTCCATAGAGCTGCGCATACCGCCCCTGGGCGGCACGATCCTGCACTACGTGGGCCCGCTGCCCAAGAAGCGCACGCGCAAGACTGCCGCGAAGTCCGCAAAGCCGACCGCGAAGTCCGCGACAAAGTCCGCGTCTAAGGCCAAGGCGCCCGCAAAGTCCGCCGCAAAGGCGTCTACCTCGGCAAAGTCCGTCACGAAGGCCGCGTCCAAGGTAACGAAGGACGCGACCGCGGGTAAAGCCGCGGCAAAAAAGGCACCCTCGCGCAAGACCTCGACCGCAAAAACTGGTAACACTAAAGTGGCTGGCAAGTCCAAGGCGCCCTCGACGTCTTCGAGCAAAGGGGGAACCGCGAAGGCGAGAAGTGCGGGCGCCGCGAAGCCGGAATAGCCGACGAGGCAAGCGAGCCGGGCGCGCACGGACGCGCTCGCAGGGGGAGGAGAGGACCGCCGCCGCGGGGTCCCGCCAAACATCGTTCTAAGGAATGACATGACTGAACAGAGCTGGCCCAAGATCTTTACCGACAAGGAAGACTTCATCAAGCAGTATCGCCTGGCGTGCGAGCGCGAGTTCTCCAAGTCCCATGAGGAGCTCGGTCCGCAGGAGCGCTACTACGCCATGGCAAGCCTCATCGCGGGCAAGGCGAAGGCGCTTCGCGGCGACACCCTGAAGCGGGCAAACGACAAGGGCGAGAAGACCGTGTACTACTTCTCCATCGAGTTCCTACTCGGGCCCCTGCTTGACAACTACCTGCTGAACTTTGGCATCCGCGACATCGTGAAGGCGGCGTGCAAGGACCTTGGCATGCAGCTCGACGACATCGAGCGCTGCGAGAGCGACCCCGGCCTCGGCAACGGCGGACTCGGCCGCCTGGCCGCGTGCTTCCTCGACTCCATGGCCGCACTCGGCATCAACGGCAACGGCAACGGCATGCGCTATCGCTATGGCCTGTTCAGACAGGCCATCGAGGGCGGCCGCCAGGTCGAGAAGATGGACAACTGGCTGGAGCACGGATTCCCGTGGGAGACCCGCAGGAACGAGAGCGCCGTGCTCATCCGCTTCGGCGGCCAGGTCGTGCGTCACGAGGAGAACGGCCGCTACTGGTTCACGCAGGAGGGCGGCGAGCTCGTGAAGGCCGTCCCGTACGACGTGCCCATCGTGGGCTACGGCGCAAAGAAGGTCAACAACCTGCGCCTGTGGAGCGCCGAGCCCGCCGAGGAGAACTTCGACCTCGACGCGTTCAACGCCGGCGACTACGCGAAGGCCATGAAGTTCCGCTCTGACGTCGAGGCCATCTCGCAGATCCTGTACCCGAACGACGCCGGCGAGCACGGCCGTCTGCTCAGGCTGAAGCAGGAGTACCTGTTCGTCTCCGCGGGCCTGCAGACGATCCTGCGCGACTACAAGAAGAAGTATGGGAACGACGCCTGGGAGGACCTCGGCAAGCACGTCTCCATCCACACGAACGACACCCACCCCGCCATGTGCGGCCCCGAGCTCATGAGGCTCCTGGTGGACGAGCATGGCGTCGACTTCGACCTCGCGTTCAAGATCGCGCAGCAGACCATCTCGTACACCAACCACACGATTATGCCCGAGGCGCTGGAGAAGTGGCCCATCAGCACGTTCCGCGACCTGCTTCCCCGCACCTACATGTTCATCGAGGAGATCGACCGCCGCTATCGCGAGGGCTTCCCCCACACCGACCCCAACTGGCAGGAGGAGTTCAAGAACACCGCCATCCTGTGGGACGGCCAGATTCGCATGGCGAACCTCTCCGTCATCTTCGCGAACTCCGTCAACGGCGTCTCCGCACTGCACACCGGCATCCTCGAGGCGACGACGCTGCACGACTACTACAAGCTGAGGCCCGAGAAGTTCAACAACAAGACGAACGGCATCTCGCACCGCCGCTTCCTCGGCAACGCGAACCCCAAGTACGCGAAGCTCGTGTGCGACGTGCTGGGCGAGGGCTGGCTCGGTGACGCGAACAAGCTGGCCGAGCTCGAGAAGTATGAGGACGACCCCTCGTTCCTGGAGCAGTTCGAGAAGGCCAAGGAGTGGGACAAGCAGCGCCTCGCGGACTACATCAAGGAGACGACGGGCACGGTCCTCGACACCAGCATGGTGTTCGACGTCCAGGTCAAGCGCTTCCATGCGTACAAGCGCCAGCTGCTGAACGTGTTCAAGATCCTGGACATCTACAACAGGCTGCTTGCCGACCCGTCCTTCAAGCCGCGCCCGACGGCGTTCATCTTCTCTGGCAAGGCCGCGCAGAGCTACACCTTCGCCAAGGAGGTCATCCGGCTCATCAACTCCGTCGCGGACGTCATCAACAACGACAAGCGCGTGAACGACGTCATCCGCGTCGCGTTCGTGCCCAACTTCGCCGTATCGAGCGCGCAGCTCATCTACCCGGCGGCCGAGATCTCCGAGCAGATCTCGTGGGCGGGATCCGAGGCGTCCGGCACCTCGAACATGAAGCTCATGATGAACGGCGCCATCACGCTCGGCACCTACGACGGCGCGAACGTCGAGATCGCGAAGCTCGTGGGCGATGAGAACATCAAGATCTTCGGCCTGAGGACCGAGGAGGTGGACGCGCTCCGTGCGAGCGGCAACTACTGGGCGTACGACCTTCTCAAGAAGGACCCGGACCGTCTTGGCCGCATCGTGAACCAGCTGAAGGACGGCACGTTCGCGCGTCTGTCCGGCAACTTCGACAGCATCTACGACGAGCTCATGGTCGGCAATGACCACGACCTCGTGCTGAAGGACTTCTATTCGTACGTGGACGCGTGGGAGGAGCTGACCCAGGCCTACGGCGACCGGGCGAAGTGGAACCGCGCGGCTGTGCACAACACGGCCAGGTCCGGATATTTTTCCAGCGACCGAACCATTCGCGAATATGCCCATGACATTTGGCATATTGATGCATAGGTAATGATCGGGGCGAGGGGCCTCGGTACATAGGGATGTAAAGCTCGAAAGGGGAGAAGTTCAATGAGCAAGAGGGAATGCATTGCAATGCTTCTTGCCGGCGGCCAGGGCAGCAGGCTCGGCGTCCTCACGAAGGAAGTCGCCAAGCCCGCCGTCTCGTTCGGCGGGAAGTATCGCATTATTGACTTTGCACTGTCCAACTGCGCCAACTCTGACATCGATACCGTTGGCGTGCTGACTCAGTACAGGCCGTATCTCCTGCACAACTACCTTGGCTCCGGCAGCGCCTGGAACCTGGACGAGAGCGAGGGCGGCCTGTTCATCCTGCCGCCATACGCCACCCAGACCGGCGGCGCATGGTATGCGGGCACCGCGGACGCCGTGACCCAGAACCTGGGCTTCATCAAGCAGAACGACCCCGAGTACGTCCTCATCCTCTCTGGCGACCAGCTGTACAACATGGACTACCAGAAGATGCTCGACAACCACAAGCGCCACAACGCGGACCTCACCATCGCGGTCATGCCCGTGCCCTGGGAGGAGGCGTCCCGCTTCGGCATCCTGACGACCGACGAGGATGAGAAGATCCTCAAGTTCACCGAGAAGCCCGCAGAGCCAGACTCGAACCTCGCGTCCATGGGCATCTACATCTTCAACGCAGACCTCCTGGTCAAGACGCTGGAGGAAGACGCGGAAGACGAGAACTCCGAGCACGACTTCGGCAAGGACATCATCCCGAAGCTCCTTGCCGCCGGCAAGCGCCTCTACACCTACGAGTACAACGGCTTCTGGCGCGACGTCGGCACCATCGCCAGCTACCACGAGACGAGCATGGACCTGCTGGGCACCAAGCCCGACTTCGACCTGTTCGACACCGAGGCTCCCATCATGAGCAACGCCGGCGCCATGCCGCCTGCGTACGTCGGTCCGGACGCCACCGTGGACGACTGCCTCGTCGGCAACGGCAGCAGCATCTACGGCAAGGCCGTGCACTCCATCGTCTCGACCGGCGCCGTCGTCGGCGAGGGCGCGCTCGTCCAGGACTCCGTGCTCCTGCCGGGCGCTGAGGTCAAGGCCGGGGCGCGCGTCATCCGCGCCATCCTCGGCGAGAACTCCGTCGTCGAGGCGGAGGCGACCCTTGGCAGCTCTGACCAGTCCGCTGATATCGCCGTCATTGGAAATGACACAGTCGTTGCAAAGGAGGCGGAGTAGAGATGGAAAAGCTCCTGGGCGTCATTACCGCCAACTACTCCACAAAGTATCCGAGCGTCCTCTCCGAGACGCGCCCGGTCGCGTCCCTGCCCTATCTCGGCCGCTACCGCGTCGTCGACTTCGCGCTCTCCAACATGGTCAACGCCGGCATCCGCACCGTCGGCATGATCATGCCGTACAACTACCGTTCCCTGATCGACCACATCGGCTCTGGCCGTGACTGGGACCTGAACCGCAAGAAGGGCGGCCTGTTCATCCTGCCCGGCTCTGCGTTCGGCACCTCCCGCACGGGGTCTCGCTTCCTGCTTCGCGACCTCGAGTACAACAAGGTCTTCCTGAAGCGCAGCGACGCCGAGCACGTGGTCCTCTCCTCCGCGAGCTTTGTCTATAACATGGACTACGACAAACTCATCGAGGCGCACAAGGCCTCCGGCGCGGACATCACCGTCGTCACCCAGTCCGCGAGGGGCAAGGATGCCGACGTCACCGGGCTCTCCGTCGACGGCACGCGCGTCCATGGCATCAAGCACGGCGTCGAGCGCGGTGAGGTTTCGTTCCTCGACTGCTTCGTCATCGGCCGCGAGTTCCTGCTCCAGCTGCTCAACTGGTATGAGCAGACCGACTACCTCGACCTCTTCGAGGCCATGGCAGCCGACTACGAGCGCGTGAACGTCCAGACGTACGACTTCGACGGTTACGTCGCGCCGATCTTCAACAAGGACAACTACTTCAAGTCCAACATGGACATGCTCGACCCGAAGATCTCCTCCGAGCTGTTCCCGGCCGACCGCACGATCAAGACGAAGGCCCACGACAACGCCCCCGCGAAGTTCGAGACCGGCTCTCGCGTGAGCAACAGCCGCGTCTCCGGCAGCTGCCGCATCAAGGGCACCGTGTCCAACTCCATCCTAGGCCGCAACGTCGTCGTGGAGACCGGCGCCGTCGTCAACAACTCCATCGTGATGCAGTCCTGCGTGATCAAGACCGGCGCACGCGTCGAGAACGCAATCGTCGACCGCGACAACGTCGTTCCCGCCGGCACCGAGCTCAAGGGAACGCCCGAAGCCCTGTTCATCAAGGAAAAGGCATCGGTAGAGTAGGGATTAGCCCATGAGTGATCAGGTCACACGCAAGATAAAGATCCTGTTCGCCGCCACGGAGGCCGTCCCGTTCGTCAAGACGGGCGGCCTGGGTGACGTCGCTGGTTCGCTGCCCCGCTCACTTAATGCCGCAGGGGCGGAATGCTCCGTCATCCTCCCGAAGTACGCCTCGATTCCCGAGGAGTACCAGGAGAAGATGACCCACATAGCAGACTTCTACGTTCCCCTTGCGTGGCGTAGCGTCTACTGCGGCATCGAGAAGCTCACCTACCAGGGTGTCGACTTCTACTTCGTAGACAACGAGGCCTACTTCAAGCGTGACGGCATCTACGGGTACTACGACGACGGCGAGCGCTTCGCGTTCTTCTCTAAGGCGATCTGCGAGGCCATCGAGAAGCTGCCCGAGCTCCAGTGCGACGTGCTGCACTGCAACGACTGGCAGACGGCGCTCGCCACGGTGTTCCTGCGCGAGTTCTACCAGGACTCCGAGGCGTGCCGTCACGTGAAGACCGTGTTCACGGTCCACAACGTCAAGTTCCAGGGCCAGTACAACGACAAGGTCCTCGAGGACGTCCTCGGCCTCGCGGACAACCCGACGGCGTCGAGTCAGCTGTACAACGGCTACGGCACCGTCGACTACATGAAGGGCGCGCTCTGCTACTCAGACCTCATCACGACGGTCAGCCCGAGCTACGCCAACGAGCTCCAGATGCCGTTCTACGGCGAGGGCCTCGACGACATCTTCCGTCGCCGCTCGTCGCAGCTCCGCGGCATCCTGAACGGCATCGATACCGACCTGTGGAACCCCGCGACGGACAAGCTCATCGAGAGCAACTACGACGAGGACTCCCTGGACCGCAAGGCCCAGGACAAGGCCGCCCTCCAGCGCGAGCTTGGCCTTGAGGAGGATCCCACCCGCCCGCTCATCGTCATGATCGGGCGCCTCACGAACCAGAAGGGCCTCGGCCTCGTTCGCTATGCCATGAACCACCTGATGGAGCGTGGCACGCAGGTTGCGATCCTCGGTACGGGCGACAAGGACCAGGAGGATGCGTTCAAGTACTTCGACTGGACGTACGGCGACCAGATGGTCGCGCGCATCGCCTTCGACAACGCGCTCAGCCACCGCATGTATGCCGGCGGCGACATCCTGCTCATGCCGTCGGAGTTCGAGCCGTGCGGCCTGTCGCAGATGATCGCCATGCGTTACGGCACGCTCCCCGTCGTTCGCGAGACCGGCGGCCTGCAGGACAGCGTCGTCGCGTACAACAAGTACACCGGCGAGGGCACGGGCTTCAGATTCACTAACATGAATGCCGACGAGATGGCCAACTGCGTGCTTGATGCGTGCGAAGTGTTCTGGACGGATAAGGACGCATGGATTAAGCTACAAAGGCAAGCAATGGAGACCGATTTCAGCTGGAGTCGCGCGGCAGACACGTACATGGACATGTACCACTCGCTGCACCCGGAGATCGGTCGTTAAGCAGAAGAGGGTATGGCTTTGAGGGCTAGGCACAACACCTCAGACAGCCAATACAGGAACCCGTTCGGCGCCGTCCTTGCTGGCGGCGCCGTTTCCTTGTGTATTGACGTCTGGGACGAGCCGTCGGCGGAGGCACGGCTTCGCGTTTGGATAGACGACAAGGGCGAGAAGATCCTGGACATGGACCGCATCCCCCTCGGCGATCAGGAGGCCGCCCAGTTCGGGGACGACGTTCCCGTGCGCTTCGGCGTCACGATCGAGCCGGAGGAGCCCGAGGTCATCTGGTACTCGTTCCAGATCGTCGCGGCGGACGGCGCCGCGTGGCGCTACGGTGCCGCGCGCGAGCACGGCTGCGGCGAGGGCGCCTTCGCCTTCGGCGAGCCGCCATCGTTCCAGATCACCGTGTACCAGAACGAGCGCAAGGAGCAGCCGGACTGGTACAAGAACGGCATCGTCTACCAGATCTTCCCGGACCGCTTCTACCGCGGCAAGGGCTGGGAGAAGAGCGTGGAGGCAGCGTTCAAGAAGCCCCACAACGCCGGCCCCGGCATGCGCTTCGTGGACGACTGGTTCACGTACCCGCGCTACGACAAGACCCAGGACGGCCGCATCGCCAACTGGGACTTCTACGGCGGCACGCTAAACGGCATCCGCGAGAAGCTCCCGTACCTCGAGGCCCTCGGCATCACGGTCATCTACCTCAACCCCATCTTCGAGGCCGCGTCCAACCACCGCTACGACACGGCCAACTACCTCAAGATCGACCCGATGCTCGGTACGGAGGCGGACTTCAAGGCGCTGTGCCAGGACGCGTCCGCCCGTGGCATCTCCATCATCCTCGACGGCGTGTTCAACCACGTCGGCGCGGACTCCCTCTACTTCAACAAGTACGGCAACTACGGCTCGGAGGGCGCGGCCCAGCCCGGCGCCTCCGCGTACGACACCTGGTTCGACTTCAACGGCGACGGCAGCTACAAGAGTTGGTGGGGCGTCGACGACCTGCCCGACGTGAACGAGGACAGTCCCGACTTCCGCGAGCTCATCTGCGGCCACGACGGCGTCATCCGCAAGTGGCTCCGCCTCGGCGCGCGCGGCTGGCGCCTCGACGTGGCCGACGAGCTCTCCGACGACTTCATCTCAGAGATCAAGGCGGCGGCCCTGGCCGAGAAGCCCGACGCCGTCGTGATCGGCGAGGTCTGGGAGGACGCGACCAACAAGTTCGCGTACAACAGGCTCCGCCACTACTTCTGGGGCTCCGAGCTCGATGGCACCATGAACTACCCGTTGCGCCAGGTGCTCCTAGACTTCCTCACCAACCGCGTCGAGGCTGCGGAGGTCTGCCGCGTCACCCAGTCCCTCATGGAGAACTACCCGCCGGAGGCGTTCGCGAGCGAGCTCAACCTGCTGGGCAGCCACGACCGGATCAGGCTTCTCACCATCCTGGGCAACTCGCCGGAGCCGGATTCCCTCGGCGACTACCAGCGCTACGCGTTCCGCCTGGACAAGGACCACACCAACCTCGCCGTCAGCCGCCTGTGGGTCGCGGCCCTGCTACAGATGACGCTGCCCGGCGTCCCAAGCATCTACTACGGCGACGAGGCCGGCCTCCAGGGCTACGGCGACCCGTACAACCGCGCTGCCTTCCCGTGGCGCCGCGAGAACAAGGACTGCTTCGACATCTATCGCAACGCCGTCGCCATCAGGAAGTCCCTGCCCGTGTTCACGGACGGCGACTACCGTCCGTTCGCGATCGGTCGGGACGTCTTTGGCTTCTGGCGCGAGGACGCCAACTCCAAGGTCTGCGTGCTCGTGAACGCAAGCCTCGACGTCGACCACACCGTCACCATCCCGCTGGACGGCCTCGAGGTGGACGACGTCGTCTCCGGCAAGGCGCCCAAGGTGGAGGACGGTAACGCCCGCGTGTTCCTGTGGCCGCTCGGCACGGCCGTGCTCAACCTGCACAAGCGGCAGCGCCTACAGAAGCCCATGGAGCGCGGCATGGGCGTGGTCTGCCACGTCACGTCGCTTCCCAACCCGGGCCGCCCCGGCAAGCCGGGCACGCTGGGAGACCCCGCGTACCGCTTCATAGACTACCTCGCCGCCGGCGGCCAGCGCTACTGGCAGGTCCTTCCCGTCAACCCCACGGACCACTTCGGCTCCCCGTACGCGGGGCTTTCCGCGTTCGCGGGCAACGTCGCGCTCATGTGGGGCTACGACGAGGACGGCGGCACCTCCTTCTCGGCGGACTTCGAGGGCACGCGCGAGTACCGCGACTTCCTGCAAGAAAACGAGGAGTGGCTCATCCCGTACGCAACGTTCCGCGCCATCAAGCGCCGCATGGGCGAGAAGAGCTGGCAGGAGTGGCCGGAGCGCTACCGCGAGTACAGCGGCAGGCTCGCCCACAGCAAGGAGCTCGCCGCGGACGTGCGCCGCGAGTGCGCCGTGCAGTTCGAGTTCATGCGCCAGTGGGGCGAGGTCCGCGCGTACGCCAACGCCCGCGGGATCAAGATCATTGGCGACATGCCCATGTACGTGAGCGCGGACTCGTCCGACGTCTGGGCGGAGCGCAAGTACTTCGCAGTGGGCGCCGACGGCTACCCCGCGGGCCAGGCGGGCTGCCCGCCCGACAGCTTCTCTGCGGACGGCCAGCTGTGGGGCAACCCAACGTATCGCTGGGACGTCATGCGCGCTGACGGCTACCGCTGGTGGATGCGCCGCTTCAAGCGCGCGTTCCAGCTGTACGACTACGTGCGCCTGGACCACTTCCTGGGCTTCAGCAGCTACTACTGCATCCCAAACGGCAAGACCCCGCTCCAGGGTTCGTGGTACTTTGGGCCTGGGCTCGACCTGTTCCGTCGCGCGTACCAGGAGTTTGGCCCGCTGCCCGTCGTGGCGGAGGACCTTGGCACCGTCACGCCGGCCGTGCGCACCCTCGTGAGCGCAACCGGCTTCCCGGGCATGGACGTGGCCCAGTTCTACCAGGGCGATCCCAGCGAGCAGTACGAGCCCGCGCCGCAGAAGATGGTGTACACCTCCACGCACGACACCAACACGCTCCTGGGCTGGGTGCGCGAGCACTACGGCCTCGCGCCCGCGGAGGGCGCCGGCGAGGAGGATGTCGTGCGCCTGCACGACGAGGCCGTCGCCAAGGCGGATCGCGTGATGGACAACTGCCTCGCCACGGACGCCGATGTCGCCATGGTCACGCTGCAGGACGTCCTTCGCCTGGACGAGAAACACCGCATGAACGTGCCGGGCGTCGCCACGGGCAACTGGAGCTGGCAGGCAGACCAGGCGTCCATTGACGCCTCCCAGCAGCATCTGCGCGATCTGGCCGAGAAGAGCGGCCGCATCTAGCGGCGGCGCACGCGTCCGCCCGGGCGCGTGCGGACAGGTGGAAAAAGGCGGGTCGAGGACGCTTTCGTCCTCGACCCGCTTTCTAGCCTCGCTCATTTTTCATTTCGGGGGGTGCTATGCTTCCTGGCTCTGACACGAGCCTCGCACGGACCATCGCATCAAGAACCTCCTCGCGAACGCTCTTGCTGCGACGTTCCGGTATGGGGATGTGCGAGCCGCCCGCCAGGCGGATCTCTCGCCGCGAAATCTGCTCAACGTGCAGGACGTTGATGGCGTAGCTGCGGTGAACGCGCACAAAGTAGTCGGGAAAGTCGCGCAGCAGCTCGCTGAGGGCGACGCGCGCCCGAATCTGCCGCCGCGGCAGGTGGACAATGGTGTACTGGTGGCGGCTCTCCAGGTACAGGACCTCGGCACGGTTCACCACGTGCGAGTGGCCGTCCGTGTCGCGCAGGATGATCGGGTTTCCCCGTGCCTGCGCACTGACGGAAAGCTTGTCGATCGGCATGTCCGGCGGGGCAAGTGGGAGCGAGAAGTGCATGTGCACGAGCCTTGGCTCCTCGGGCTGGACATGCCAGACAAAGGTGCAGCGAAAGCCAATCGCCCCGCGGGAGGGATCGAGCACGTTTCCCAGCAGGAGGATGATGCAGGTCTCCTCAGTCTCGAAGATGCGACGCACCTGCAGCACCCGGTAGTCGAGGATTTTGGAAAGGCTTCTACCCCTTTTGCAATACGATTCCAGCTGCTTGGGTGCGGGCTCGTGTGCGTTCGTGAGTGGGCTCACGAACGAGAATCCAGCGTCAACCTGTTCAAGGCAGGTGTTCAGGTCACCATGCCAGAGGGCGTCGAACAGGTCGAGGGAGCGCTCGGACAAGTCGTACTGCATGCCTAAAACCTCCCAAAATATGCAATCAGTTGGCACATCCACTAAACGCACAGCTGGCTTTCCGGGCCGTACGCTTTAGCACGAGCACGGACTCCGTCGGTAGTCTTGTCCGCACGTTACCAATAAATCTACCAATTACCTTGGGCTTTTTAGACCTTGCGTTAAGGTATTCGGACCAGAGGCCCTTTGGCTCCCTTTGGGTTCGATTACTATGCTAGCAAGCATTTAGGTAATGCGAAAATGCCAATAAAGTGGCACAACATTTCCGTTGGTATTGAGGGTTGCCTTATGCGGAACGAAAAGCAGTCAGGGGTCGGGCAACGCGTTCGACCAAGCTAAGGCCAATCGGGGATGCTCATGATGATTAAACGCAGCAACAGGGGCAAGTTAAGCGGGAGCCTGGGAGGCAGGGCTCTTCCCGACATGAGGAAAGGCACCCAGTGCAAGTGGCGGTATCCGCTGCCTTACGCTCTCATTCTTGTCTTGGGTCTCGTTCTGTCCTTGGGCATGGTACCTGCGACGGCCGAGGCTGAGATATCTGGCCCTCCGGCGCACGAGAAAAAAGCAGACATGAACGCCGACGGTACGGTAGACGTTACCCTAAACGTCACTGGTGCCGTAGATCAATCCAGCGACTCGAGCAAATCCGATGTGATCGTGGTTCTTGATCTCTCGGGTTCGATGAACCAGGTGCCTAGTCCAGATAAAAATAATACCTATTACACCAATGAATATTATCTTAACGGTGGTCGTCGTAAGGTTAAATACTACGAGGCTGGTTGGCATAAGATAGATTATATATGGAAATACTTCGACAAGGCTGGTTGGTATTACACAGATGATAGCAAGCCCTATGAAGGCAGCGACTTTTATCCAACGACGACGAACGAAACAACGCGACTCGATACGGCGAAGAGCGCAGTAAAGAGCCTTGTCAAAGAGCTTCTTGCCAACAATGAGTCACACTCCGACTCGGTTAACGTTTCGCTTGTAACTTTTAGCGACGTCGCAACTGTAAAGGTGGGACTGACTAACAACGAAACCACGATTGATAACGCTGTAGATGGCTTGACAGCTGATGGTGGTACAAACTGGGAGGATGCTCTAGAGACCGCAGCAGGGATTACGACACGAGAAGGCGCCAGCGCAAGCGTTGTTTTCGTTTCCGATGGTGACCCTACGTTTAGGGCGACTGCTGGAAACAAAAGCGATAACACTAACGGAGATCAAGACAAAAATACAGGCAAGTATTACTACGGTGAGGGCAATGGCGATAGCCTGAATCAGAACTACTACTACGCGAAGCTGCAAGCTCAAGCGATAGTAAAGAAGAAGGGCTGGGAGTTCTACTCTGTCGCGGCCTTTGGCAACGTCAACAACATGCAGAAGCTCGTTACGGATTCCGGGGAGCAGACGAAAGACCATTTCTTCAAGGCCAGCGACAGCAGCTCTCTTAACGCCGCGTTCGAAAGCATTGTCAAGAGCATTACGACGACTGTTTCGTATACGGATGTCTCAATTCACGATTCCCTCTCCGATTCTGTGAAATATGTTCTTCCAAGCGGCGCAGAAGAGCCAACCTTTACCTATAAGAAGAATGAAAAGCCTTGGACTCCTGAGACCTCTGATAAGTTAGCTAAGTTAGTAAACGGAGCTGTCGTCTGGAGCGTTGGCGACCTGGATCCAGACACAACTTATTCTGTCACGTTCAAGGTCCGGCTTACGCAAGACGCTTACGACGCCGCCGCACCAAAGGATGGCGAAGAGGTGGTGTCCGATGTAAAGACGAACTCGGGTGACGCCTCAAAGGATTTTGTTGAATACAAGATAAAAACTGACGTAGACGGCACGACAACGACGAGCGAGTCTCAACAATCGAAATACGATTCACCGACCGTAGCTGTTCCCAAATCCATCCTGCACGTCTCGAAGACCTGGGAGACGAATGGTTGGGGCAACGTGAACCCGCCATCCAAACTGCAGGTTAAGGTCAAGCAGGATGGCGAGGACTACACGACCGTGACGCTCGATGCGAGTAATAACTGGTCGACAGACGTTTTCGTTGCCGCAGGTCCCAAGGGCCATAAGTACACCGTGGAAGAAGTGAATGCGCCGGTGGATTGGGATGCCAAGCTACCCGATGGCGTGACCCTGAAGGGGCTGACTTCGCTGACACGCGACCAGGCAATAACTAACACCATCAAGACCGCGAAGCTGACCATCACGAAGTCGGTTACCGGCAACTTTGGCGACACCTCGAAGGACTTCAGCTTCACGCTCGCGGACGCTTTTGGAAACGCAATCACCAACGTCAAGGCGATTGACGGCACTTCGGACGGCGTGAGCCTTGGGAACAATGGCGACTTCACGCTGAAGAATGACGAGAAGCTTGTGGTCGAGCTTCCCTATGGGGCTTCGTACAAGGTGGTCGAGCACGACCCGAAGGGTACGAACGACACCGTTGACTACATCACCACGATCGATGTGGGTGAAAGTGGCGCAATCACTGACAATAACACGCGCACTGCCAGCTCGCCCGAAGGCGGCATCACGCAAGACACGACCATCAAGTACACCAACTCTCGCCACGTTACGCCGGACGTGGGCGTCGACCTTGGCAGCGGTGCTTCCTATGCAGCCGTTTGCGGCGGGGTTGGTATTGCCGGCGTGATTTGGATGGTCCTCAAGCGGCGGAACAGACTGGGAATCTAGTGGTGCTTGGCATGGGGAAACACTCGAGGTCCGATTCGCCCTACGTGCGGAAGGCCAGCGTGAATCCGGTTGTGCCCGTCGCGGGAGGTACCCAAAGACCCAAGGCGGGTCGCAACCGCACCAAGGCTCCCACGGCAGCCGACTACGGTATGCCGGTACAGACCGAGAGGGCTCCCCAGCAGGAGCCCCTCAGCGAGGAGCAGGAAGAACTACTCGCATGGCTCAAGGCCATGAAGTTCAAGCGGGTGAGGTTTGGCGGCGTAAGCGAGGAGGACGTCTGGAAGAAGATATCTGAGCTCAACCGGCGATACGATGCCTGCCTCAGGGCGGAGCGGGCACGTTATGACGCGCTGCTCGAGTCAAGGGGAATCAAGGGGTGGCCGCATGCCTAGGGTCACCGAGAAGGGCGGACTTGCGGAAGGAGTGATTAAGGCCCGCTGGGCGAAGGCCAGAGATCGCGAAGGTTGGCTTTCGCTCATAGGGAAGGTGACTGTTCTTCTCGCCGCGCTGTGGCTGCTCTTCTCGTTTGTGTTCTGCTTGCACAGGGTGCGTGGCAACGACATGTATCCGGCGATGCAGGACGGGGACCTGGTTCTGACGTGGAGGCTTCAGGGTTCGTACAACCAGAACGATGTGGTGGTGTACAGATCCCGGGGCAAGGAACTGGTCGGGAGGGTCCTGGCGAAGGAGGGAGACGTGGTCGACCTCACGGACGATGGTCAGGTGACCGTGAACGGCACTCCGGAGTCCAACGAGATCTACCAGACGAAGGCAGAGAAGGCCGTCAAGTTTCCCTACTTGGTTCCGAAGGGAAAGATATTCGTCCTGGGAGACTTTAGGACCCAGGCTACAGATAGCAGGAAGCTCGGCGCGATTCCCACGAGCGACGTCGAGGGAGTGACGATCGGGTTGCTCAGGAGGCGTAAGTTCTGAGCCTCAGCAAGTTTGGTGAACGGCGATTTGCATCGCTTTCATATTTGGGAGACCGTTGGAAGGAGAACCACATGAACGCAAAGCTTACGAAGGGACTGGCTGCCGCAGCAATCTCTGCTGCCATGATGCTGGGTGCCGCTGCTCCGGCGCTGGCGGAGGATGCGCAAAACGCAACCGTGAACGTGACCTATACGCAGGAGGGGGAGGGCACGCGTCCGAGTGAGACGCTCACCTACACCTCTGAGAACAAGAGCGTTGAGGGATCCTCCAAGTACAGCGGAACCAACTTCCCCAAGCTCACAGTAACGGGGACGACGGTCGATAGCACGAAGAACGGTACCGTCACGATTAACCTTCCGACATATGATACCGTCGGCATTTACAAGTATGAGCTTACGCCGAGCTATACGGTCAGCAACGATGCGGGTGTTTCATACGACAACCAGCACCTGTACGTGACCGTTACCGTGGAGCAGACTAATAATGGTCTTGAGAGGACGGTGGCCGTCCACCGTGGTTCTGCGGATGGCGGTAAGACCGGCGATATTGCGCTTAAGTACTCCACTGGCAAGCTGACTGTCACGAAGAAGATCACTGGTAACCTTGGTGACGTGCAGAAGAAGTTCGACTTCAAGGTTGAGCTTACTGGTCCCGACGGCAGGGCAATCAACGGTACGTACCACTATACGGTACCCGGAAGTGCCGAGGCAAAGACCATTACTTTCACGAATGGCAAGGCGACCGTTACTGGGGCGTCCCTGGCGAATGATGAGTCGATCGTGATTACCGATCTTCCCGCGGGCGTTTCCTACGACGTGTCCGAGCTCAATGGCAAGGATGCTGTTGCAGAGGACGGAACTGGCAAAGCCGCTGATGGCTATACGCTGAAGAGCGTTGAGAAGCCTGACACTGAGACCATCGCAGCTAACGACAACGATACCGAGACGTATACGAACGACAAGAGCGACGATAACGTCGACATGGGTGTCCTTCTGAACAATGCTCCCTACATCGCAATCATCGGCGGTGCGGCCGTTGTCGCGATTTACGTCGTGAACAAGCGTCGTCACAGCGATATGGACTAGTTGTCGCCACTGACGGCTAGACGCGTTTCGCAATAGGCTCATAGGCTGCGGGCGGGTTGCCCGCCCGCAGCCTACTACCAGTAGAGGAGGTGCGGTACATGGGCGCATCAAAGCCACTTAGGGTTTGCAATAGGGTCTTTAACGTTGTGCTTGCCGCACTCCTGGTGGGAGCAACGCTTTTTGCGGGGTATTCCCTGTGGGACAACCAGCAGGTGTACGCAGAGGCGAAGGGCGTGAGGGACGACCTGCTGAACCTGAGGCCCAAGGAGGGCAAGGACAACAGGAAGGCCTTTGAGAAGCTGAGAAAGATCAACCCCGATGTGGTTGCATGGATAACCATGGATGGGACCAAGATCGACTACCCGATAGTCCAGGGCGAGGACGACGAGGAGTACGTCAACAAGGACGTGTACGGTGACTTTGCCCTGTCCGGATCGATCTTCCTGGATACGCAGTGCAACCCCTCGTTTACGGACGCGTACTCCCTTGTTTACGGGCACCACATGGAAAACCACCTCATGTTTGGCGACCTGGACCTCTATCACAACAAGAAGTTCTTCAAGAAGAGCACGACCGGCGTATTGATGACGCCGGACAGCACGTACGGCTTGGAGGTGCTTGCCGTGATGACGGTGAACTCCTCTGACAGCACGATCTTCTCGCCCACATCGTGGGCCAAGGATTGCTCTGGCGTCTTGAGCTACGCGACGCAGAAGGCGGAGCACATCCACAGCGACGTGGCCGAGAAGATCGGGGCCGACACCTCGCAGGAGCGGATTGTGGCACTTGCCACCTGCTCCTCTGAGGGAACCGAGGCCCGGACGGTACTGCTGGCAAGGATCGTCCCCTACACGGGTGACGGCAAGTAGATGGCGAGTTAGGAAGAGAAATGAAGATCAAACACAGGCTCATAGCGGCTGCGCTCACGCCAGCGCTGCTCCTCCTGGCGGCCCTGTTCCCCTCGAACGCTCTGGCGATCGAGGGGGACGCGACTACCGTAAAAGTACCCGTGACCGTGACCACGTCTGGCCAGGGCATCCCGGGCGAGACGTATACGGTGGAGATCGAGGCGGAGACCTACGGCGCCCCTATACCCAGCGCGTCCAAGATTGACGTAAAGGGCGAGGAGCTGAAGGCAGACACCTACAAGGGCGATCCTGCCGAGTTTTACCTGGACTTCTCCAAGGCTCGCGTGGGCATCTACAAGTATCGCATCTCTCAGGTTGCCCCGAAGAACACCACCGGCCGCGGTGAGTATGACGGCACTGTCTACTACATGACCGTGACGTACGAGCATCCCAACGGAGACATGGGCAAGACCCTGGTGACTGCTGCGGTGCACGAGGGCACGCCCGAAGGCACGAAGGTTGCTGTGTGCAACTTTACGAACACGTACGCGAACCTTCCCGCCGGTGAGATTGACCCGCCCGTCACCAAGAAGATTGCCGGTGACAAGCCTGCCAAGAAGTCGACGTTTGACTTTGTGCTGGAGTCCATCGACGGCGCCCCGCTGCCTGAGGGAGCAAAGGACGGCAAGCTCACGACCAGCATCGAGGGCGAGGGCACCATCGAGTTTGGCAAGATCGACTACACCAAGGCCGGCACGTACGAGTACAGGTGCTATGAGATTGACAAGGGCGAGGATGGGTACACCTACGACAATACCGTCTATACCATGCGCGTAGCCGTGACCGAGGGCACCAAGAACTTCAAGGTCGAGCGTGCCATCGTGGACAAGAACGGCAAGGAGCACGACTCCCTGACGTTCGTGAACACCTACAAGGCGCCCGCGAAGCCCGCTACGGTTAAGAAGGGTGGCTCAGGCGTCGTGAAGACGGGAGACACCAACAACGTAGGCGCCGTTGTTGCGCTGGGCGTGATTGGTGCTGTGGCTGTTGCTGGCGCCGTGGTCATGAGGCGTGACAACAAGAAGGAAGAGAAGTAAGCAAGGCCTCATTCGCAACGCTGATGTTCTAACTCGCATCTAAAGGGCACCTCCGGAGACGCTCCGGGGGTGCTCTTGTGTTGAGGGGCCATAGGATGGCGGCCCGCCGTGGGTAGGATTGCTGTGAGCTTGAGCGCAGAACTATTTCGCGCGAAAGCCCTCATTTGGGGCACGGGCGGAAAATATCGCCATGGATATGGAACTCGAGCTCGTGGCTGGATACACTACAGATACCAGCGGTGCCCGTCGTTTCTTAACTGGGGTGCGGGCAACGCCAGGTGTTGCGAATCGAAAAGCACGGTTGCCGCCGGGTTTTTCTCATTTC
The DNA here is from genome assembly GCF_900105025.1 of Parafannyhessea umbonata. Lineage (GTDB taxonomy): Bacteria > Actinomycetota > Coriobacteriia > Coriobacteriales > Atopobiaceae > Parafannyhessea > Parafannyhessea umbonata. The sequence goes on from NZ_LT629759.1 coordinate 2,175,775, forward strand.
CTAACGCTATCCGTTGCGATGTCTATGCTCCCTTACCATCTCCCTCGCCTCCCTGGCTACGTCGAGGAACGTTCGGGCGATGCTCGCGACGATCGCGAGGGCTTTCAGGACGCCATTCAACAGATTTAGCCGTGGGTAACAACGTCCACACTGGGCACCGCTGGTTTGTAAGCCCGGTTGCCGCCGGGCACTTTCTTGACTCTTCTAAACCCCTGCTGCGAGAGATGCCGTTCGCGCTGTGCTGAGCCGACCGGTCAGTCCGCCACGTGCCGAATTGCTCCGCAAAAACCGTATGGACAGCAAGGGGCATTGCTGGGTAGAATAAAGGTACACCAGCGGTGCCCGTCCTTTCTTAACTGGTACGCGGGCAACGCCAGGTGGTTCGAATCGAAAAGCCCGGTAGCCGCCGGGCTTTTCTCATCTCCTAACGCTATCCGTTGTGATGTCTATGCTCCCTTACCATCTCCCTCACCTCCCTGACTACGTCGAGGGACGTTCGGGCGATGCTCGCAACGAGCGCGAGGGCTTTCAGGACTTTAAGGACAAGGTTCATGTCCATAGGCTTACCTCCTTGTTGTGGGAGGCGCCGCCCGCATCCGGACACCGCTGGTGTGTGGGAGATTCTAGCATCCCCCGTCAAGCCCCGACCGAGGTATTTTGGGCGGTTTTGGCGCAATGGCCCGCGCGCCGCAATGTTAGTGAAAGCTTGGTACCACGGCGTGCGTTCGTGGCATGATGTAGGAAACAAGAATCGATGCGCGGACCCGAGACCGATGGTTTTGGGCCCGCTTGCGCTGTAAAGAGGTTCCCATGCTTATAAACAGAGTCGCCCAGAAGCTGCTGGCCGCGCCGGAGCTTGCGCCCGTGCTGCACGAGCTGGACGCCGGCCACGACGCGACGCTTGGCGTGCCGCAGAGCGCGCGCTCGCTGCTGGTTGCGGCGCTGTGGGCGCGCGACCCCAGGCCGTGCCTGCTGGTGGTGTCTGGCGAGGAGGCCGCGGACCGCACGGCGCGCGCCCTGGCCGCGTGGCTGGGCATGGACGTGGTGTGCCGCTACCCGGACCGCCGCGACCTGCCGTGGGCGGACAAGCCGGCGGACGACGCCGTGGTGGGCGCCCGCTGCCGCGCCGTTGCGCGGCTTGCAGCGGGCGAGAAGTGCCTGGTGGTAGCCAGTGCGCGGGCGCTCTTGCGCCGCGTGCCGCCCGTGGGATCCGGCTACTTTGCATCGAGCACGTTTGCCGTGGGCGACGAGGTGGACTTTGCCGACGTGCCACGGCTGCTGGTGGGCATGGGCTACACGGACGCGGGCGACCTCTCGGACGTGACGGCGCCCGGCACGTTCTGCGTGCATGGCGACGCGGTGGACGTGTTTCCCGCGCAGGCAACCTCCCCGGTGCGGTTGGAGTTCTTTGGCGACGAGGTTGACCGCGTGCGCCGCATGGTGCCCTCGACCGGCCAGACCATAGGCGAGCTGGACTCCGTTACGGTGAGCCCATGCCGCGAGATCGCCCTCACGGACCAGACGGTGGCGCGTGCGTCGCGCGTGCTGTACAACCGCGCGCAGAACGACTCGCGTGTGGCCGCGGACCTGGAGATGCTGGAGGCCCGCGCCGCGGAGCCCACGCTCGACAGGTACCTGCCCGAGCTGTACGGGGGCAGCTCTTCTCCCATGGACCACATGAGCGCGGACGCGCTGGTGGTGCTCGCGGAGCCGCGCGCCCTGTTTGACGACTGCATGCACGCGACGGACGACGTGGAATCCGCCGCGCGCAACGCCCACGCCAGCGTGCAGGGACTGTTTACGAACCCGCGCCAGATGGACTTTGGCAAGCAGCAGCGGCTGAGCTTCTCGTCCATGGCGCGGGTGGGCGGGCAGGCGGACGCGGAGCTGGACGTTCGCCAGCCGTCCATCGCCGGCAGCGACGCAAAGCTGCTTGGCCGCATGCGCCAGCTGGTGAACGACCGCGCGAGCATTTTGTTTGCCGTGCCGGACCGCGGTGCGCGCGAGGCGCTGGAGCTTACCTTTACGGACGAGAAGATCCCGCTGGAGGAGTCGCTGGGGGCGGCGGCGCCCAACCGCGTGCCGGTGTGCGACCCCGCGGCCATGCGCGACGTGGAGCCGCTGCCACGCGGCATCGTGACATTTGTGGACGCGCCGGTGCCGGCCGGCGTGGTGGTGCCCTCCGCCGGGCTGGCCGTGTTTAGCGTGGGCGACCTGACGGCCCGCATGGCGCGCCACAAGCGCCGCGTGCGCAAGGTGGACCCCACGAGCGTGACGTTCCCGTTTAAGCCGGGTGACTACGTGGTGCACGCCACGCACGGCATCGCGCTGTTTAGCGCCATCGTGCGGCAGGAGGTGGCCGGGCGCGAGCGCGACTACTTTTTGCTGGAGTACGCCGGCAAGGACAAGCTGTTTGTGCCGCTGGAGCAGGTGGACCGCATCACGCGCTACGTGGGGCCGGACGGGTCGAGCCCGCGCCTGACGCGCCTGAACACGGCGGACTGGTCGCGCGCCACGGGCAAGGCCCGGCGCTCTGCCAAGAAGCTCGCGTTTGACCTGGTTGACCTGTACACCCGGCGCTCCACGGTGCAGGGGCACGCGTTTGCGCCGGACACGCCGGCGCAGGCGGACATGGAGGCGAGCTTTCCGTACGAGCTGACGCCGGACCAGTGCGCCGCGATAGAGGACATCAAGGCGGACATGGAATCGCCGAAGCCCATGGACCGGCTGCTCTGCGGCGACGTGGGCTTTGGCAAGACGGAGGTGGCGCTGCGCGCCGCCTTCAAGTGCTGCCAGGACGGCAGGCAGGTGATGGTGCTGTGCCCCACCACGATCCTTGCACAGCAGCACTACGAGACGTTCTTCAAGCGCTTCTCGCCCTTTGACCTGGACGTGAGGGTGCTGAGCCGCTTTGTGACGCCCGCACAGCAGCGCCAGGCGCTCGCCGGCTTTGCGGACGGCAAGGTGGACGTGCTCATTGGCACGCACCGCCTGCTGAGCGCGGACGTGAACCCGCACGACCTTGGCCTGGTGGTGATAGACGAGGAGCAGCGCTTTGGCGTGCAGCACAAGGAGCAGCTGAAGAACATGCGCGAGCAGGTGGACGTGCTGACGCTTTCTGCCACGCCCATCCCGCGCACCATGCAGATGGCCATGAGCGGCGTGCGCGACATGAGCCTGATCATGACGCCGCCGCCCGGGCGGCTTCCCGTGAAGGTGAAGGTGGGCGAGTGGGACCCGGACGTGGTCTCTGCCGCCATCCGCGCGGAGCTGGCGCGCGGCGGCCAGGTGTACTACGTGAGCAACCGCGTGACCACCATAGACGACGCCGTGGACCGCGTGCGCGAGGCTGCGCCGGAGGCCCGCGTGGGCGTGGCGCACGGCAAGATGAGCGCGCAGCAGGTTGAGGACGTGATGCTGGAGTTTGACGAGCACGAGATTGACGTGCTGGTGGCCACGACCATCATCGAGAGCGGCATCGACAACTCGCACACGAACACGCTGATAATAGAGGACGCGCAGCGCCTGGGTCTGGCGCAGCTGTACCAGCTGAAGGGCCGCGTGGGACGCGGCAGGACGCAGGCGTACGCGTACTTCATGTTCCCGGGGGAGCTTCCGCTGACGCCGGAGGCGACGGACCGTCTGATGGCCATAAACGAGAACCAGGACCTGGGCAGCGGCATGCGCATTGCCATGCGCGACCTTGAGATTCGCGGTGCCGGCTCCCTGGTGGGCGCGGAGCAGCACGGCAACCTGAGCAGCGTGGGCTTTGACCTGTTTACGCAGATGCTGGGAGAGGCCGTGAGCGAGGCGAAGGGCGAGGCCACGCCGGACGCGGCACCCGAGGTGAACATCAACCTGCCGGCCGACTTCTATCTTGCGGAGGAGTACCTGCCCGAGGTGGACAAGCGCGTGCTGGCGTACCGCCGCCTGGCGAGCGCGACGGAGCTCACGGATGTGGACCGCTTGCAGCAGGACCTGGAGAACAGCTATGGCGCCCTGCCGCTTGCTGGCCGCAACCTGCTGGACCGTGCGCGGATTCGCATACGCTGCCAGCGCCTGGGCGTGACCTCCGTCAGCCTGACGAGCGGCCGGATTGCGTACGTGGGCATACAGGTGCCGCGCGCCGTGGCGCTGAAGCTGAAGGAGCGCCGCGCGGTGATCTACCCCAAGACGCGCAAGATGAGCTACCCCTTCCACACCGGGCGCGAGGAGCTTTTGCCCGCCGCGTTGGGCGTGCTTGAGGAAGTTGGCGGCGATGACGAGGGCGAGGAGTAGGCCATGGAGAAAGGCGAGGCGCGGGGCAAGGACGACGTGGCTGGCGCGGGCGACGAGGTGTGGGGCGCGGCGGCTGCCGGCGCGGGTGTGGCTGCGGGCGAGTGCGACGCGGCGGCGCGGGCGGACGAGCAGAGCCGCGCGCGGGCGGATGCGCCGGGGACGCACCCGGAGTTTGACCGGCTGGTGCGTACGGTGTGGCGCCTGCGCCAGCCGGACGGCTGCCCGTGGGACCGCGCGCAGACGCACGAGTCGCTGCGCCGCGACATGGTAGAGGAGGCGTACGAGGCCGCGGACGCCGCGCTGGAGGGCGGCGCGCACCTGGCGGAGGAGCTGGGCGACGTGCTGATGCAGGTGCTGTTGAACGCGCAGGTGGCGGCAGACGCCGGCGAATTCACGATCGACGACGTGTGTCGGCAGATAAACGCGAAGCTCGTGCGGCGCCACCCGCACGTGTTTGGCGACGCAGTGGCCGCGGACGCCGGCGCGGTGGGTGCGATATGGGACGACGTGAAGCGCCGCGAGCGGGAGGGGCGCTCTGACGCGGACGCGCCCGAGGGGCTGCTGGACTCCGTGCCGCGGTCGCTGCCCGCTCTGCTGCAGTGCCAGAAGATATCCACGCGCGCGGCTCGCGCCGGCTTCGAGTGGGCGAGCGTGGACGACGTGTGGGACCAGGTGGCCTCCGAGCGGCGGGAGTTTGAGGACGAGGAGCGCGGGAGCGAGGAGGCGGCCGAGGAGTTTGGCGACGTGCTCTTCTCGCTTGTGAACGTAGCCCGCTGGGAGGGCATCGACGCGGAGGCGGCTCTGGACGCAAGCAACCGCAAGTTTAGGCGGCGGTGGTCCGCGATGGAGCGGATGGCGCGCGAGGAGGGCCTGGAGCTGGACGGCCTGGGCGCCGAGCGGCTGAACGAGCTGTGGCGTCGCGCGAAGTTGGAGGAGCGGGCGGGCGACGGCGAGTCCGGCTCGGGTAGGGCCGAGTGACGCGGGCGTGCGCCGGCGGCCTGGGCCGCGGGACGGCGTGCGCCGAGCCGTCTGCTGAGTTTGCGGGATTGTGAGGAGGGGTCGCGGCGGGCGCGGCCCCTCTGCTATAACTGAGGGGAGGCGCGCGAGCGCCGGCCGACCAACGAAGCTGAAACGAAGACGACGGCATGAGCATGCAGAACCAGACCCCATTGGGCAACGTTGTTGCCCCGACCACACGTGGCGTCACCGGCCGAAGGAGACCCGTGCAGAAGGACGACGGCAACCCCAGCGGCGGCGAGCGCCGTCCCGAGAGCGGCGAGCTCTTGGCAGACAGCGGCAAGAAAGAGGCGCAGGCGCGAAGGCCGCGTCGCGGGACTCGCAGGACCGACGGTCCGCTGGGCAAGCATGAGTCGAAGAACACGAAGAGGATGATTGCGGCGCAGGCGATCGACCCGGCGAAGGATATCGCCGCGTCGAGGGAACGCATGGCCCGGGAGGACGAGCGGGCGAAGCGCGCCGCGGACGCTCGGGTGGACGCGGGCGCTGGTGTGGCGGGCGCTGGTGCCGGTGCGGGCGCCGGTGCGGCGGGTGCCGGTGCGGGCGTCGGTGCGGACGCGAAGGCAGTGGTTGCCGTCGACCACGAGACGGCGCTCGCGAAGTCCGAGGCCGCATACGGCGTGCGCCAGAACGCCGCGACCTACGATGACGTTCGCGAGGCAAAGGCGGCAAGGAGTGCGAAGCACGGCACTTCTCGCCAAGACGCGCGCAGGCGCGGGGGAGGCGCCCGTGCAGAGGGCGGCACCGAGCGCGCCGACGCCCGCGTGGCGCGGAACGGACGCGACGGCGAGGGGCGCGAGGAGCGGCCTTCCGCCGGCGAGCGCGTCGCGGCGGCCAGGGAGCGCGCGGCATCCGGCGCTCAGACGGCACGCGAGCGCGCGACGTCCGCGCGGGAGTGGGCGGCGGCGCACCGCCGGCTGTGGATCGTGCTTGCCGTGGTGGTTGCCGTGCTTGCCGCGGTGTACGGGCCGGCGCAGCGCTACTACGTCTCTGTGCGGACGACGCAGGACCTGCAGGTGAAGTACGCCGCGCTGAAGAGCCAGAACAAGGACCTTCAGAGCGACGTGGACACGCTGATGTCCAAGGAGGGCATCGAGGACCAGGCCCGGAAGAACGGCTACGTGTACCCCGGCGAAAAGGGCGTTGAGGTGAAGGGGCTGAAGGAGGACGGCAAGGACCCGTCGGCCGCCATCACGTACAAGGACGACCGCGCGTGGTACACGAAGGTTCTGGACGTGCTGTTTGGCTACGACAGGAAGACGGTGCTGAAATGACGAGGGTCGCGTGCATCGACATCGGGACGGTGACGGCGAGGCTGGCCGTGGCGGACGTCGAGGGCGGCCGCGTGACGCGGATGCTGAAGCAGTCGACGATCTGCAACCTGGGCGAGGGCCTGACGCGGACCGGTCTGATTGCGGAGGCGGCCGCGGTGCGCGTGCTGGCATGCGTGGACTCGTACCTGGCGGCGGCCCGGCAGGCGCAGGCGCCGCGGATCTGCTGCACGCTGACCTCGGCCGCGCGCGACGCGGGGAACTCGGACGCGCTTCTGGCGGAGCTGGCGGCGCGCGGGCTGCATGCACAGGTGATTCCCGGCAAGGTCGAGGGATCGCTCACGTTTTTGGGCGTGGCGCAGGACTTTGCGGACCGCGAGATCCTGGTTGCCGACAACGGCGGCGGCTCGACCGAGATAGCCGTGGGCAGCATGGGCGCCGCGCGCGGGCTTGCGCTTGACCGCGTACGGTCCGTGGACGTGGGGTGCCGGCGCATGACGGAGAAGTTCCTGAGTGCGGGCGACCCGCCGAGCGCGGACGACGTGGAGCGGGCCCGGCAGTGGGCGCGCGGCATGTTTGACGACGCGGTGGCCGCGGAGGGCGTGCGGGAGCTTGCTCCGGAGCTGATGGTGACGACGGGCGGCACGGTGACGAGCCTGGTTGCCGTGAAGCTGGGGCTGGAGCCGTACGACCCGCGCAGGGTTCACCTTGCCGAACTTGGCCGCGAGGACGTGGAGGATCTTCTCGCCCGGTTTGCCGGCGTGACGGAGGCGGAGCGCGCCGCGATGGCGGGGCTTCAGCCGAAGCGCGCGAGCGTGATTCTGGGCGGCACGATAGCGGTGGCCGCGCTGATGGAGTCGTGCGGGTTCGACCGGCTGACCGTGAGCGAGAGCGACTTGCTGTTTGGGCTTTCGATCTGCGCGGCCGCCGCGGCGGACGGCGGGGCGAGCCCGTTGGGCTGGGAGCCGGACCTGAGCGAGCTTCGGTAGGCGCGCGGCGGGGTCTAGGGCTTGCGAGCGCGCGCCTGAGGGTTTGGGCGCGCCGCCTGAGGCCGACTGGAAGCCTGACGGGGGGCGCGAACGTATAACACCTCAAAACAAGGTTTGCGTTCGCGCGACAAAACCGCAGGATTTTGAAATGTGTCGAAAAATTGTTCTACGTTCGCGCCCGGGGGCAAGCCTCAGGCGGCGGTCGCGGGGCGCCGCATAGGTGTGAAACGGCGGTCTAACGTAGAACTAAAATTTATAGTTCTACGCTAGGGCAGTGAAACCGCAGGATTGCCGGAGCCCGGAAATTATAGTTGTACGTTAGTGGCTGCGGTTGGCGGCTGCGGCGGGTCTTCGCGCGCGAGGGACGCGCGCGGCGGTGGGCTGTGGTAAGGTTTTTGGTCACGGGGGCGTGGCGGAATTGGCAGACGCAGCGGACTTAAAATCCGCCGGCCTAGGTCTTGTGGGTTCGAACCCCACCGCCCCTACCAGCACATGAGAGCGGCGGACGGGAGCGAGTGCTACCGTCCGCCGCTTTGCGTTGCGGGCTGCGTTGCGGGGTGAGGGGGCGCGGGCGGCGCCTGGCGGCGTGGCGCTACGCGAACATGCCGTATAGAAGGCCGACGAAGAAGCCGCCGTACTCGATCACGTAGAAGATGACCGTGAGGATGGCTATGAGCGAGGCCGCGGCCTGCCCGCCTTGCTGGCGCGCGACGAGGGAGAGCACGATGTACAGCGCGTAGAGCGCCGCAATCGCGACGGCGAGGGCGCGGCGGGCGCGTGTGCGCTGCTCGGGCGTGCGGGGCGTGGCGTCATCCGGGCGGAGCTTGCGCATGAGGAAAAGTCCGAGCGAGAACAGCAGGATGGGCATGGCCACGAGGTCGAGGATCGTTGCGAACGCGAATACGTAGTGCGTCTGGGGGATGCCCTGCAGGAACGCGATGTAGATCACGGCGTACGCGGCAGCCGCTGCGACGATTGCATAGGACGCGACCTTTTGCTTGGACGTCATGGACCCTCCTTTGGTTGTTGCGAGTATGGGCGTTTTTGCTAGTACGAACGGCGTGTCTTGCAGCATGAATGGCGTATTGTCCGCGGCGCGACGGCGCTGCCGCCGAGTCGGCGGGCATGCTTGGAGTATACCCGTGGCAGCATGATGGAAATTTCAAAAAGGTATGCGCTCGCCGCGGACGCGAGCGTTAGGGCGGCGTAAAGTCATGCCTGTTCATAACATGTCCTGTACACAACTTGTCTGTATGCAAGTTGTTCAGTCGCGGGTCGCGCGTGGAAGGCGGCGCTGGGGCGCTTGATGGCGGTGCCGGCGGCGGCGTGCGACCATGTGCGACGGCATATGCAGAGGGGGCCTCATGGCCGAGTACGACTTTGGCTTTCCCACCCCGGACGCGCCGGAAGCGGCGGGCGGGGCTTCGGGCGCGGAGCCCACGTTCCTCTCGGCGGATTCGCCCGATCCGCTGAACGTGCAGCTTTCCGAGATCATGCGCGGCAAGATCCGCAACCGCGAGTGGCGGCGGGGGCGCTACATTCCCTCGGAGGCGGATCTGATGGCGCGGTACGGCGTGAGCCGCGGTACCGTGCGCAAGGCGATCGGGACGCTGGTGGCGGAGGGACTCCTGGTGAGCCGCAAGGGGAGCGGGACCGTGGTGGCGGACGGAGGAATCTCTCGGCCGGGAAACGCGCGGTCGTTTAGCTTTGCGGCGTCGCTTCGCGACGGCGGCGTGCGGTACACGACGCAGGTGCTTCAGAAGGACGTGCTGCCGGCTCCGGCAGAGGTGGCGGAGAGCCTTCAGGTGGAGCCCGGCGAGCCGGCGCTGTTTATGCGGCGCGTGCGATCGGTGGGCGGACGGCCCGTGGTGTGCCAGGAGAGCTGGTCGAACCTGGAGGCGTGCCCGGGGCTGGAGCAGGCGGACTTCACGACGGAGTCGCTGTTTGACGCGGTGGAGCGGTGCTCCGGGCGCAAGATCGCGCTTTCGCACATGCACTACTCGTCGTGCCGCGCGGGGGCCCAGCACGCCGCGTGCCTGGCGTGCGGCGCGTCTGACCCGGTGATGGTGCTTGAGCAGAACATCGAGCTTGCGGACAGCACGCCCATAGAGTGGAGCCTCACGTGGCTGGGGCCCAACCAGTCCATCGTGGGCGTGTCCATGCAGAGCGACGGCTTTCCCGGCCCGCTTGAGCTGGACGGCATCCGCACGCGCCCGCGTGAGGGCGCCGCGGTGGAGGACGATGCCACGCGCGCACTGCGCCGCCGGCTTGACCTGGACGCGCTTGCGGTGCGCCGTGGCGTGGTGGAGTGGGGCCGCCGCTACATGGGAAGCCCGCTGCACTTTGGCGGCGCGCTCTCCATGGCCGAGATTGTGGCCGTGCTTCTGGACGAGGTCATGCATACCGGCCGGGACGGCACGCCGTGGGACGAGCGCGACCGGCTGATCGTGAGCAAGGCGCACGCGTCCGTGGCGCTGTATCCCATGATGCTGAAGCGCGGCCTCATAAGCCAGGATGACGTGGACCGCGGCCTGTTTGGGCCGGACGCGCGCATCTTCAAGCACCCGGAGCGCGACCCGCAGCGCGGGTTCGAGATCTCTGGCGGCAGCCTGGGCATGGGCTTGGGCTACGCCGCGGGCCTTGCGCTGTCGCTGCGCCGCAAGCGCCTGCCCGGGCGCGTGTTCTGCGTGGTGGGAGACGGCGAGTGCGACGAGGGATCGGTGTGGGAGTCCGCCGCGCTCATAGGCCACAAGCGGCTGGCCAACCTGACCGTGGTGGTGGACGCCAACGGCATGCAGCTGGACGGCCCCACGGCGCAGATACTTGACAACGGGCCCATCAACAGAAAGTTCACCGCGTTTGGCTTTGACGTGGTAGAGGTGGACGGACACGACGTGATCCAGCTGGCAGATGCCTTGCGCAACCCCGGCGACCGTCCGCGGGCCGTGGTGGCGCGCACGCGCAAGGGGCACGGGCTCTCGTTTGCGGAGGGGCATGCGGAGTGGCACGACAAGGCCCTGACGGAGGAGCTGTACCAGCAGGCCATGCGCGAGCTGGACGCCCGGGAGGAGGCGATTCGCAATGAGTAGCGCGTGCGCGCGGGGCGAGAAGAACGCGGCCGCCACGGCCGCTTCCGCGGACGGGAGGGGCGCCCTTGCCGGAGCCGTCACCGCCGAGGAGTCCGCGCGCTTCTCGGCCATGAACCCGAAGCAGGTGTTTGGCGAGGTCATGGGCGAGCTTGCCGAGCGGGATGGCGGGCTTTCCGTCGTGGTTTCCGACTATGGGCGCCGCCTGAACCTGGACCACATGCGCGAGGTGCTGCCCGAGGGCTTTGTGCAGTGCGGCATCGCGGAGCAGAACCAGGTGGAGGTGGCGGCCGCGCTCGCGAACGAGGGGCTGACCACGTTTGCGCCGAGCTACGCCACGTTCATCACCGGTCGCGTGTACGACCAGGTCCGCGTGAACCTGGGGATGATGCGCTCTCCGGTGGCGCTGGTGGGCGTGTCCGCCGGCTGCGAGAGCGGCATGCTGGGCGCGAGCCACATGGCGCTGGAGGACGTATCGCTCATGCGCGGCGTGCCGAATATGGAGGTGTTCTGCCCGGCGGACAACGCGGAGCTCGCGAGCGTGCTGCGGCTGCTTGCCGCCGCGCCGCGCCCGGCGTACGTGCGCACGAACACGCTGGACGGCGCCAACCTGCACCCGGACGGGACCACGGCCGCGGTCGGTCGGGCGCAGCGGATCTTCTCGCCCGAGGGCGCGCCCGAGGTGAGCCTGGTGGCCACGGGCACCATCTGCTCGCGCGCCGTGGAGGCGGCCAGGCTTCTTGCCGCGGACGGCGTGGCCGCGGAGGTGCTGGAGATGCTGACCGTGAAGCCGCTGGACGTGGCGGCCGTGGACGCGCTGGCCGCGGGCGGCCGCAGGCTGGTGGCGACGGTGGAGGAGCACAGCGTGGTGGGCGGCCTGGGCGCGGCCGTGGCGGAGCGCCTTTTGGAGCACGGCGGCGCGCCGGCTCTGCTGAGGCTGGGCATGCCGGACGCGTACCAGAACGCGGACTCTCAGGCGGCCCTGCTGGAGCGGGCGGGGCTGACGGCCGCGGGCATCGCGGCGCGCGTGCGGGAGCGCCTGCGCGGGTAAGGGAGTGCGGCGTGTGCCGACGGGCCCGATGCGCGCGATGGTGCCTGTTTACGCGAGCCGGTCGAATCCTCAGAGACGCTCGAGGAGTCGCCTGCAGTTTGCGCTTATCTCACGCGCGAGCGCTGGACCAACTTGCTCGACTCCCGTCAGGTGTGCATCACCCGCCTCGTCCAATACCGACTGGAGGGCTGCTGGGATCTGTGTTGCCATGCGCTCTGCAGACGATGTGATCCACTCGAGCGTTACGCCGGCGCTCACGAGGTTCACGTCATGTGACAGCTGCTCGAGGTGACTGCTGTCAAGCATGCCGAATCGGTTCTCGCCTCCGATGGACATGGCCGCTCATGGCGCGATTCCCCACCTGTCTGCGTCGAGGTTCTCTGTCGCAATCATCTTAATCAGGCGATTTACCTCGGCGTCCTCGCTGGGGTTCGCTTCCGAGACGCGTACGTCGAGGTATGCGCCCATTGCCGAGATGAGCGCGATGAACCTGTCCAGGCTCAGGTTGTTGAGCTCGCCCTTCTCGACCGCATAGACCGTTCGCAGCGGTATGCCCGAGGCGTCTGAGAGTTCCTTGCGGCTGAGCTTGCGCGACTCCCTGAGAGACTTGACGAGGGCGCCCGCCTCGACGGAAGAGGTTATCTGCATGTCGGCCTCCCTTCGCACATTGCAACATACTGCAATAATGGTAAGAGTTGCAGTGTGTTGCAAGTATAGCAAGAAGTGCAGCGTGCTGCGACACAAAAGGGCCCGCCGGCGCGTGCCGACGGGCCCGATGCGTGCGATGGTGCCCCCAACGAGACTCGAACTCGTGTTACCGCCTTGAAAGGGCGGTGTCCTAGGCCACTAGACGATGGGGACGCAAGCAAGCAGTATACCAGACTGGCGCCGCGTGCGGGGCGGCTACCACTCCAGCCCCGCATTATCTGCGAACGCGCGCGCGGACTGCACCATGCCGGGCTGGTCTTGCACCCACGTCACCAGGTCCGGCACGTCCACCACGATGGGGTCGGCCTCGTGCACGGCAAGCGTGACCTCCTCGAAGCTGTACGGCGTGGCCGCGGGGCGGTCTGGCAGGTAGGTGTCCACCATCACAGGGCGCAGCAGCGCGTACACGCCGCCCTCGCACAGGGTGTCCAGCCCCTTGAGCGCGCGCCGCGCGGCGCCCATGCGGCCGAGCTTGTAGAACAGGATGAGCCGCGCGAGCTGCGTCCAGCTGTCGCCGCGCCGCCCGAACGACGCCTCCAGCGCATCGAGCGCCGCCTCGTCCTCGAGCCGCGCGAGCGCGAGCGCGCTGGTGTGGCGCGCGCCCAGCGGATCTAAGGGGGAGGCGCCCGTCACCTGGCGCGCCACGGAGTCCGCCATGCGGTAGCGCGCGGAGTCCAGGCACGTGCGCGCGATGGCCGCCTTCACGCGCAGCCGCCCGCGCGCGAACACGTCCGACCACGCGTCCGCCCCGGCCTCCTGCGCCACGGGACCCAGCCGCCGGGTGGCGTCGTCGTCTATCGCAAGCAGCGCGTTCAGCAGCAGGTCCGGATCCGGGTCCTGCGCCAGCGCAAGCAGCAGCTGCGCCTCCGTGCAGTTCGGGTCCAGCGCCAGGGCGCGCACGCACTCGTCGCCCAGGCGCTCCATCCGCTTCGCGCGCTGCGAGAAGAACTCGCCATCGTCCAGGAGGTCGTCACCCTCGCGCGCCTCGTCCAGCGCCGCGACGGCGCGCGCCACCACGGCGAACGCCTCGTCCGAGCCGTCCTCCATGAAGCGCTCTGGGTCCTCGCGCACGGCAAGCAGCAGCTCGGCATAGCCGCTGTCAGAAAGCCCCAGCTTGGCGCGGCGCTTTGCCGCGAGCCTCAGCACCAGCTCCTCGCGTCCGTCCATCACCTGTCGCCCCCGTCCGCGCGAAGCTCCGCCACGTCGCGCGGGTCCAGCCGCTGCGCCTGCGCCGCGACCCACGAACCCAGCGCGCCGCGCCCGTGGCTGTCGCGACCCTCCTGAAACAGCACCGTGGCCTCGGACGCCGCGACGATGAGCTCGTCCTCGCTGTACGGCGGCACGGCCAGGCGGCAGAACACGCCGTCCGGCAGCTCGCGCTGGCTGGCGAGCGTCGCGGCGGCGTGCGGGTACGCGGCCAGCAGCGCGCGCAGCTGGCGCAGGGCGTCGTCCATGTCGTGGCGGCTGTGCGCCAGCGACATGCGCGCGATGAGCTGCCATGCGTCCGGGCCCTCGTGCCGGCGCGGCACGCCCAGGGTCGCGGAGCGCTGCGCAAGGGCGTCCAGTCCGGCCGCGTCCTCGAGCTTGGCGTAGGCCAGCGCGGCCGAGAAGCGCACGTCCGCGGCGTCGTTGGGGTCTGCCTCAAGCGCGCGGCGGCAGATGTCCAGGCACTGCCGGTTGCGGCCGCAGATGAGGGCCTTGTCCGCCATGGTCGCGAGCCAGCGCAGGTACGGTCGCATCGCGAGGTCTGCCTCCAGAAGCGAGCGGTCGCCGTCGTCCTTGGCAAGGGCCGCGTCCCGGGCGGCCGTGCACGAGCGGCGCACGTCCTTCTCGCCCTGCTCAAGGTACTGGTAGAACGCGTCAAAGCCGGCGATCGTGGCCGCGTGCTGCATGCGTGCGGCGTCGTGGCAGCCGGGATCGAGCGCCAGGGCCTCGTCCAGCAGCGTGTGGCCGCGCTGGATGAGCTCGGCCGCGCGGGCGTCGGACTCCGCAAACGGCAGCTGGTAGTCGATCACCATGGCGGCGCGGGCCACCAGGTGAAACGCTCGGTCTGCGTCCGTCTGCGGCAGCGAGTCGCGGTCTTGCGAGAAGCGCCGCCCAAACGATGCGAACGCCTGCGTGGCACCCGCGGCGACGCCGCCGTCGAGCGAGCGCGCGAAGCGCAGGCCCAGGCGCTGGTAGTCCTCGCGGTTTGGATCAAACGACACGGTGCGCCTCCCTCCTGCGCGCGGCCGACGCGGGTGCGCGGCCGCCGTTGCCGTGGGCCCCTGCGCGGGCCCCTACCTGTGGTTGCGTTAGTCAATCCTAGCGAAGTTTCGCCGCGCGTGCTACGCCTTCGCGCGGAACTCCGTGGGCGTCATGCCGTAGCGCCGCCGGAACCTGCGGTTGAAGTACGAGAAGTTGTCGAACCCGCACGACTGCGCGATGGCGCCCACCGGGTCGGACGTCTTCTCCAGGTAGTACGAGGCGGCCGTCAGGCGGCACTCCGTCACGTACTGGCCGTACGTCATTCCCATGTCCTTCTTGAACACCCGCATGAAGTGCGCCTTGCTGTAGCCGGCCAGCCGCGCGGCGTCCTCCACGCTCGGCGGCGCTACGTAGTTTGCGTTTACCTCGCGCAGCACCGTGCGCAGGCGCTCCGCCGCGGGCTCCGCACGATCCGGCGCATCTGCGCTGCGGAAGGCGTACAGTGCGTCTAGCAGCAGAAACAGCCTGCTCTTCACCACCATGGAATACCCGGGCTGCCTCACGGCGCACGCGGCGTCCGCCCCGTCCAGCGCCCAGCGCACGCGCTCGTAGAACTCCGTTCCCTCCGGCACGGGCCGCGCAAAGCGCAGCGTGCCCTCGCGCAGGGGTTCCAGCACGTTGGCGCGGCACCAGTCGTTGGGCTCATGGCTGTCCAGGATGTCCAGCGAGAAGATGATGTTCTCGTACTCCATGCGCGAGCCCTCGTCCCCGTCGATGGCGTGGATCTCTCCCGGCAGGATGGGCACGATGGAGCCGGCGTGCACGTGGTGCCGCACGAAGTTGGTGCTCACGGTGCCGCTGCCGCGCTTGACGTACACGATCTCCATCTGGTCGTGCCAGTGCGGCCTCACGCGGGCGAAGTCCTGCGGGATGGTGCAGAGGTACGTGTTGTACGCAAACCCCGGCGCCTCGTGCACGCCGGTCTCGCGGTACTGCTCGTATCTGGCAAAGTCCATCGGCCGGACACCCCCGTTCTTCTCGCCCTGCGCACGCGCCACGTCCGCGGCGTTGGCGCCCCGCAGAGCCGTACGCTCTGGAAACGGTTGCGTGCTGGAAACACGTCAGTCGTTTCATGTCATGATGCTAGTTTAGTACTAATAGAAGGCATCATGATGCAAGAATTTGCCAGCCGTCTGCAACTATAGTGCTTGTTAACGTCAGCAATGACCTGAAAGGAACCCATCATGACCGAGTTTAGCCTCGCCTCCTATGCCAACAAGCCGCTTGCGGAGTGCACGGAGCTCGAGCTTTTTAACGCGCTGCTGAGCCTCACGAAGGACGCGGCGGCCGAGAAGGGCTACAACCAGGGCAAGAAGCGCCTGTACTACATCTCCGCGGAGTTCCTGATCGGCAAGCTCCTGAGCAACAACCTCATAAACCTGGGGCTGTACGACCAGGTGCGCGCGGAGCTCGCCGAGGCCGGTCGCGACCTGGCCGAGCTTGAGGAGTTCGAGAACGAGCCGTCGCTGGGCAACGGAGGCCTGGGCCGCCTGGCCGCGTGCTTCTTGGACTCCTGCGCCACGCTGGGGCTGCCCGCGTCCGGCGTGGGCCTTGCGTACCACTGCGGCCTCTTTAGGCAGAGCTTCGACAAGAACAAGCAGTACGAGTCGCCGGACTATTGGCTCAGGTGGGGCCAAGAGAGCTGGATGCGCCGCACGCCCAAGCACTACACCGTGAACTTTGGCGACCTTTCCGTCACCTCTACCATGTACCAGATAGACGTGACGGGCTACCACAGCCAGTGCGACACGCTCAACCTCTTTGACGTGGACACCGTGGACGAGCGCGTCATCAAGAATCGCATCAACTTCGACAAGTCGCAGGTCGCGAAGAACCTGACGCTCTTCTTGTACCCGGACGATTCCGACGAGGCCGGCCGCATCCTGCGCGTGTACCAGGAGTACTTCATGGTGAGCAACGCGGCGCAGCTCATGCTGGACGAGTGCGTGGAGCGCGGCAGCAACCTGCACGACCTCGCGGACTACGCCGCCGTGCAGATTAACGACACGCACCCCACCATGGTGATCCCGGAGCTCATCAGGCTCTTGGGCGAGCGCGGCATCGGCTTTGACGAGGCCGTCCAGATCGTGCGCGACACCTGCGCCTACACCAACCACACCATCCTGGCCGAGGCGTTGGAGTGCTGGCCGCTGGGCTTCATCGAGCGCGTGGCGCCGCAGCTGGTGCCCATCATCCAGCAGCTGGACGCGTTCGTGCGCGGGCAGTACGAGGACGACTTTGTCCAGGTGATCGACCAGTGGCAGAACGTCCACATGGCGAACATCGACATCCACTTCAGCCACTCCGTCAACGGCGTCGCCGCGCTGCACACCAAGATCCTGGAGGATTCCGAGCTTGCGCCGTTCTACAAGATCTACCCGGAGAAGTTCAACAACAAGACGAACGGCATCACGTTCCGCCGCTGGATGGTGGAGTGCAACCCCGGCCTGAACAAGCTGGTCTCCGGCAAGATCGGAGAGGGCTGGAAGACGGACGCAGAGCAGCTTGAGCAGCTGCTGCCCCTGGCAGACGACCCGGCGTTCTTGGCGCAGCTCGACCAGGTGAAGCGCACCAACAAGCAGACGTTTGCCGCGTGGCTTGCCGCGCACCAGGGCACCGTGGTCGATCCCGACTCCGTGTTCGACGTGCAGTCCAAGCGTCTGCATGAGTACAAGCGCCAGCAGCTCAACCTGCTGTGGGCCATCCGCAAGTACCAGCGCCTGCAAATGCTCGAGGCCGACGAGCTGCCCAAGCACAAGGTCACGGTCATCTTCGGCGCGAAGGCCGCCCCGGCATACACCATCGCCAAGGACATCATTCATGCAATTATCTGCCTGGGCAAGGTCATCGAGGCAGACCCGGTGGCCAGCAAGTACCTGCAGGTGGTCATGATCGAGAACTACAACGTCACCGCGGCGCAGCACCTGATTCCGGCGGCCGACATCTCCGAGCAGATCAGCCTTGCCTCCAAGGAGGCCTCTGGCACCAGCAACATGAAGTTCATGCTGAACGGCGCCATCACGCTGGGCACCATGGACGGCGCGAACGTCGAGATCGCGGAGCTCGTGGGCGAGGACAACATATACACGTTTGGCGACTCCTCCGACGAGGTGATTGCCCGCTACAAGCGCGGCGACTACAACCCCAGGAGCTACTACGAGAAGGACGAGGAGCTCGCGGCCGCCGTGGACTTCCTCACGTCGGACGCCATGCTCGCCCAGGGCGACGCCACCAACCTGAACCGCCTGCACGACGAGCTCCTGAACAAGGACTGGTTCATGACGTTCCCGGACTTCGCGGACTACTGCGCCACGAAGGCCCAGGTCCTGAAGGATTACGAGGACCGCGAGGCCTGGCAGCGCAAGGCCCTGGTGAACATCTCGAAGGCCGGGTACTTCTCGTCCGACCGCACCATCGCGCAGTACGAGAAGGACATCTGGCACCTGCGCTAAGAGCCTGACCTCCCTATTGCCGGTGTCGCCTCCCCCTTTCGGCGGCGCCGGTCCCCCATATGCATGGCCGAGGGCCGCGCCTCCATCCCGGGCGCGGCCCTCGGCGTTTGGGGGAGGGGAAGGCGGCCCGGGCTGCGCCGCCCGCGCCGTCCGCGCCCGCGCCCGGTGCCCTACGACTGCCGCTTGACCGCCAGGATCGTGCGCATGGCCTGGCAGAACCCGTCCGTCGAGTCCAAGGCAGAGACGAACGCGTTGCCGCGGCCGGCGAGCGCGGCCTGGCTCTTGGGGTTGCCCACGCCGTTGCGCATCAGCAGAAACGTGCCGGCGTGCGGCGCCATCGCGCAGTCGGCGGGAGAGTCGCCGCAGCATATGACCTCGGCTGGGTCCCACCCCATGAGCTCGATGTAGCGCGCGGCCGCGCTGCCCTTGTCCAGCCCGCGCGGCGTGATGTGGTACGTATGCACGTCCTCCAGCGTCCCGTCCGACCGGCGCGGCAGGACGGTGTCGCCGGTGACGCGGCTCACGAAGCCGTTATCCGCCAGGTACAGCGGAAGCCCCGTCTCGTCCAGCATTGCCTGGGCCTCGTCCTCCAGCACGGCGCCGCGCAGCCCCACCGTCACCTCGCGGTACTCGAAGCCAATGTTGTTGTCATGATACGTCTCTAGGCAGTCGTACCAGCGGTCGAGCATCCTTCGCACCACGCCCGTCCGCACGATCAGGTCGTGCGGCGTCTGTCCGCAGCCGGGGTCGTACGGCATGTCGGCCGTGAAGTAGCGCCAGTCGCTCGTGGCGCCCTCGTGCAGGCACAGGATGCCGCCCATCTCGCCGATCCAGCCGTCCAGCCCCAGCATGTGCGCGTCCTCGCGCACCATCGCGCGGTTGCGCCCGGTGCACGGGATGACGCTCACGCCGGCGCGCCGCAGGTCAACCAGGGTCTGGGCGAGCTCCACGGAAGGGGTCCCGTCCGTCGCCGCCAACGCCTGCCCGTGGCTCACCATGGTGTTGTCCGTGTCGGTGATTACGTATTTTATGCGCGAGAAACGCTGGGCCATGTCCTCGGGAACGCGTGCTGGGTCAGTGGGGAACGTGGGTAGCGACAGTCCGGGCATGTTGCTCCTCTCGGCCGGCGCCACCGCGTCGGCACGCAAGCCTACCTAAGGAAGGCGGCGCCTCGCCACCGTGGGCAAGGCGCCGCGCACAAGCTACTTGTTGCCGGCCGAGTCGCTGGCTCTTCTCGCCAGCGTGCGCTCCACCGCGCGGCGGAAGATCTCGCCGTCGGTTTCGCACGGCACAAAGCGGTCGCCTTCGTGCTGACGGGTCTCGTCGCCCTTGGCCAGAAGGCACACCACGGCCCCGCGCTCGGACGCAAATGCCAGCTCCACGGCGCGCTCGATGGCGGCCGGCCGGTCCAGGATCACCTCGTGCGCCTGGCCGGCGGGGGTGGCGTCGCTCATCTGCCGGCAGATATCTGCAACGGAGTCGTGCGCGGGGTCCTCCTCGGTGTAGATGAGGTAGTCCGCCCACTTGGAGGCCTCCTGCGGAAGCTCCTGCCGGCGCTCGTAGGCCTTGCCGCCGGGGGCACCAAACACGGCAATCACCTTGCGGCCCGCAAACTCCTTAACGATGGAAGCAAAGAACCGCTGGTAGCTCAGCTTGTTGTGGGCGTAGTCCACAATGGCCGTGACCTTGGGGTCCTCCGTCAGCAGCAGCTCCATGCGCCCGGGCACGCGCACGTGCGAAAGCCCCGCCACAACCTGCTCGCGGCCGATGCCCAGCACCTCGCACATGGCGATGGCGGCGCACGCGTTGTCCACGTTAAAGAGGCCGGGCATGCTCACGGTCACGTCGCCCTCCCAGCTGGGGGTGTGGCACGCAAACGTGACCTGTCCCTCTCCGGAGCGCACGTTTGAGGCCCACACGTCCGCGCCGGCCTCGCGCGCGGCGTCCGTGCAGCCAAACGTCACCACGCGCTCGCAATGGCGGGCATGCTCAAGCACCGCGTCGAGCTCGTCGGTGTCAAGGTTCACCACCGCAGTGCGCGCCTGGTCAAAAATGCGCAGCTTGCTACCAAAGTAATCTGCAAAGTCGGGGTGCTCCACGGGGCTAATGTGATCGCGCCCAATGTTGAGGAAGCACGCGACGTCCAGGCCCAGGTCCACCACGCGGTCGTACTTGAGCGCCTGGCTCGAGACCTCCATCACCAGGTGCGGCAGGCCTGCGTCCGCGGCGTTGCGCACGTGGCGCCACAGGTCGGGGGATTCCGGCGTAGTGTTCACGCTCTCGAAGTGCTCCACGCCGTCGAACGTCTCGATCGAGCCCAGGATCGCCGCCCGCGGCTTGCTGCTGCCGGCGTCCAGGATCTGCTTCAGCATGTAGCTCACGGTCGACTTGCCCTTGGTGCCCGTGATGCCCACCACGTCGATGCTGCGGTCCGGGTGGCCCCACGCCGCGGCGGAGGCCACGGCCATGGCGCGGCGCAGGTCGCTCGCCACAAGCTGCACCGCGGCGGGCGCCACGGCGGCGAGCTCGTCCGCGCGGGCGTCATCGCACAGGTAGGCGACGCAGCCAGACTCGAGGGCGGAGGCAAGGTACGCCGGCTTGAACGCGGCCCCCTTGCACACGAAGAGGTGGTTGGGTGCTGCGAAGCGCGAGTCGCAGTCCGCGCCGGTGACGCGGGTCTGGGCCGTGGCGTCATCCATGTTGGAGACGCGTTCAAGCAGGCCCTGGGTGCTCAGAAGCTGAGCTATGCGCGCAAGAGTCATGGTATCCATGTGGGAAAGTATACGGCAGCTTGCGCCCGAGCCGCCCGCGCGTCCGCACGTGTGATAAACTCACCACGCATCCGGACGGCTGGCGCAGCGGCTAGCGCAGGTGCCTTACAAGCACAAGATCGGGGGTTCGAATCCCTCGCCGTCCACCATTGTCACTCCGGCCGGGCCCGCACGCGGGTCCGGCTTTTTTGTTGCGCGGAGCGCCGGCCCCCGCGTGCCGCGCCGACCGCAAGCCTCACTATCAGGCAGAACTCACTCCTGTCAGATAGTGGCGCCCTCCGTACCCTCACTTTCTGACAGCTTCCTCATCTGTCAGAAAGTGGCGGCTTCCAGCTGGCTTTTCGCTCGTTTTCCACCCCTGAAGCGCTCACTTTCCGTCAAATCTCGCTTCTGTCAGAAAGTGAGCCCGCCCCACGCCTCACTACCTGACAGCTTCCGCACCTGTCAGATAGTGATGCTCCTGGCTCCTCACCTTCCGACAGAACTCACTCCTGTCAGATAGTGATGCCCTCCTGCCCGCGCGGCACCGCCGCCGCACCCTTCGCCCGCGTGGTAGGCTTCTGCTGAAGAACCCCAGCAACAGGAGGAAACGATGGACCAGCACAACAACCCCGCCGCAGGCACTCCCACCGCCGACGCCCCCGCGCCCGAGCGCAGCTACGGCCGCGCCGCCAACCAGATGCGCCCCGTGAAGCTCACGCGAGACGTGATGATGAACGCGGACGGCTCGTGCCTGGCGGAGTTCGGCAACACGCGCGTCATGTGCACCGCCACGGTGGAGGAGGGCGTGCCCGCGTGGCGCAAGGGCTCGCGCGCCGGCTGGGTCACCGCGGAGTATGCCATGCTCCCGGCGTCCACGTCCACGCGCACGCGCCGCGAGTACAAGGGCCGCAAGGGCCGCTCGATGGAGATCGAGCGCCTCGTTGGCAGAAGTCTGCGCGCCGTGTGCGACATGCACCGCCTCGGCGAGCTCACCGTCACGTGCGACTGCGACGTGATTCAGGCAGACGGCGGCACGCGCACCGCGTCGATCACCGGCGCGTGGGTGGCGCTGCACGACGCGCTCCAAAAGTGGGTCGACGCCGGCAAGATCAAGCGCCTGCCGCTCACCGGCCAGGTCGCGGCCATCAGCATGGGCAAGGTCGCCGACCGCCTCCTGCTCGACCTCGACTACCCCGAGGACAGCCATGCGCAGGTCGACCTCAACCTCGTGTGCACGGGCGACGGCGGCATCGTGGAGGTGCAGGGCACCGGCGAGCGCTCCACCATCAGCCGAGAAGAGCTCGACGCCTTGCTCGACATGGGTCAGGCGGGCATCCAAGAGCTCATCCGCCTCCAGAACCAGGTCACGGGCTTCTCTGACTAGCCGCCCCGCGCGCGCCCGCGCTCAGCCGTGCCGCGCCACGCGTCCCGTCTGCCCCGCCCCATGCGCTACCATCGACGCATCCAACAAAAGGAGAGAAACCCATGGCACTCGACATCAGCACGCTCGACCCCGCAAAGACCGTCGTCGTCGCGACGGGCAACCCCCACAAGGTGACGGAGATCGAGGCGATCCTCGCCCAGAGCCTGCCCGGCGTGCGCTTCGTCGCCCTCGGCGAGCTCGGCAACTTCCCCGATCCGGTGGAGGACGGCGACACCTTCGCGCAGAACGCCTACATCAAGGCGGCGGCCGCGCTTGACAACACAGGCCTCGCCATGGCGGTCGCGGACGATTCCGGCCTCTGCGTGGACGCCCTCGACGGCGCCCCCGGGATCTTCTCGGCGCGCTGGGCCGGCGAGCACGGAAACGACGCCGCCAACAACCAGAAGCTCATGCGCCTGATGGAGGGCGTCCCGCGCGAGCGCCGCACCGCGCGCTTCCACTCCAGCGTCGTGCTGGTGGAGCGCGACGAGGACGGCGAGGGCGTCACGCACGGCGAGGGCGACTGCGAGGGCTTTGTGGGCACGGAGCCGCGCGGCGACGGCGGCTTTGGCTACGACCCGCTGTTTTTGCCCAACGACACCCCGGGCAAGACCATGGCAGAGCTTTCCGCGGACGAGAAGAACGCGATCAGCCATCGCTTCCACGCCCTGCAGGACCTCGCGCAGAAGCTGTAGCGCACCCCCGCGCGCTACAGCCCGAGCACCGTCGCCTCGTGGCTGTAGTGGTTCAGCACCTCGCAGCCGTCCTCGGTCACGATCACCAGGTCCTCAATGCGCACGCCCACCTCGCCGGGAATATAGATGCCAGGCTCGATGCTAAAGCACTGCCCAACGCGCACCGGCTCGTCGTGGGTCGAGCTCACGTCGCCCGGCTCGTGGTCCTCAAGGCCGATCTGGTGACCCAGGCGGTGCGTGAAGTACGGGCCAAAGCCGGCGTCCTCAATAATGTGGCGCGCGGTCAGGTCTATCTGCGCAAACGTTACGCCCGGACGCACGATGGCCTCTGCGGCCTCGTTCGCGCGGCGCACGGTCTCGTACACCTCAAGCTGACGCGCCGTGGGCTCGGCCGTAAAGAACGTGCGCGTCATGTCCGAGCAGTACGCGTCCTGCTTGCAGCCCACGTCAAACAGAACCATGTCTCCCTTGTGGAACACGGTGCCGTCCGGCTCGTGGTGGGGGTCCGCCGCGTTCGCGCCAAAGCTCACGATGGGAGAAAAGCTGTGTCCCTGGGCCCCCAGCCTGCGGTACTCGCCCAAAAGGCCCGACGCGATCTGGTGCTCCGTCACGCCCTCGCGCACCTGCGCCGCAAGCCAGTCCATGGCGCGGTCGTTCGTCAGGCTCGCCTGGCGCATCAGCTCCTGCTCGCGCGCGTCCTTCACGGAGCGTGTCGCGTCCACGGCCCACGAGCCCAGCCTAAAGGCGCTCGCCGCGCGCGCGTCCATCAGCGGCAGCAGCCAGTTGGCCACGAGCTTCTTGTCCACGCCCAAGGGCGACGACCCGTCAAGCTCCGCCGCCACCAGAGGCACGGGGTCCTCCGTGTCGTCAAACGTCACCAGCTTCTGCGCCGCACCCGTCGCATCCGGAAACAGCCTGTTGCAAAACATCACCGTGCGCGGCCGCCGCTCGCCGTCGCGCGCCACCAAAAGGCCCAGGAACCGCTCGTACGGCTCCGTGTAATAGCCCGTCAGATACCAAATGGACATGGGGTCGCACACCAGCATCTGCTCCAGCCCCTGGCTTTCGAGGTTCTGAAGCACCCTTTCGATCCTGCTTTCGCTCATTTCAGCTCCTTAAGCCGCGTTTTCCGTGGATATGGTACCAGCGCCATATACTAGAAAGTTGCATGACACTGGGCCGGAGGGCTGTCATGCGCCGCCGGCCGCGTTTTGGAGGTACAGATAGATGGAAGTTGAGGTTCCACCCGCCAATAGGGTAGACCAAATCCGAGAAGAGCTTGTTGCTCTTAGGGGAAGACATCTGCGGGTCCGGGCCAACATGGGCCGCTCTCGCGTTGTCGAGCGCACCGGCACCCTCGTGGGCGCCTACCCCACGCTGTTCGTGGTCGAGGTCGAGGAGCGTCGCGGCCGCAAGGCCCGCCAGTCCTACCAGTACGTGGACGTGCTCACCGGCGCGGTCGAGATCTACGATCCCGACACGGGCGAGCGCCTGTTCGACTTTGGCTTCGAGGATCAGCAGCTGTAGCGTCGTCAGCTTCGGCGCCGGGGAATAGGGTGGTCGCATGTCGCACGTCACGATCGACGCTCCCGTCAAGGTCAACCTGCACCTGGGCATCCACCCCGGGCGGGATTCGCGCGGCTACCACCGCGCGGATTCCGTCATGGTCGCGCTTGGCGTGGGAGACACCGTCACGGTGAGCGCGCTTCCCGAGCCCCCCGTGCGGCCCGCGCCCGCCTCGCGTGCCGAGTCGCCCGCGGCCGATGCGTCCGGCGTCCTTCTCGCCATGAGCGAGGACGTGGGCGTCCCGCCCCAGAAGAACACCGCCTGGCAGGCCGCCGCGCGCCTGCGCAGGGCGTTTGGCATCGCCACGCCGGTGCGCGTGGAGGTGCGCAAGGCCGTGCCGCCGCAGAGCGGCCTTGGAGGCTCGTCCAGCGACGCCGCCTCCGTGATCCTGGCGCTGTGCCGGCTGTTTTCCCTGGACGAGAAGGACCCGCGCATCGTGGACGTCGCGCGTTCCGTGGGTGCGGACGTGCCGTTCTTCCTGAATCTGGCGCCGTCGTACCTGACGGGCGCCGGCGATGTGCTTGCGCAGACGTTTCCCGTGCTCGAGGGGCTGCCCGTGGTGCTGGTTCGGCCGAGTCGGGGCGTGTCCACCGTCGCGGCGTATCGCGAGTTCGACGCGGACCCCGTTGTGCCCGCATCGCCTGCGCCCATGTTGGCGGCGCTGCGCGATGGTGACGCCATGGCCGTGGCGGCTGCGCTGTACAACAACCTGGAGGGCGCGGCTACGCGCCTTGTTCCAGAAATCTTGCGCGTAAAGTCGTGGCTGCAGCGCCGTCCCGGTGTGGTGGCGGCGCAGGTAACAGGGTCTGGTAGCTGTGTGTTTGCCATCTGCGAGACGCATGCGGCCGCCCGCGCAATCGCTGTGCGCGCACAAGATGAGGAAGATTGGTGGTCTTCCGCAACATTTACGGTTGGAAAACGCGCGCATTTCTGTTAGAGTATCAACGCTAACGGGTTGTGGCTCAGCTTGGTAGAGCGCTCGGTTCGGGACCGAGAGGTCGCTGGTTCAAATCCAGTCAACCCGACCACGAATGTCAAACGGCCAGAGGCTTCGGTCTCTGGCTGTTTTTTTGTGCCACGTTTGCCTCCGCGCTTTGAGTTTGTCAAGCCCGGCGTCGAGAACGGTATCGAATGCCGCGTGCGCGGCTTTTTGTTGGACAAAGTTTCCAATGGTTTGGACGAGTTCACAAAGGGGCTAAGTGACAGTGCTCCCACGAAAGAGATTGAGATACTCGCTATAGCTGCAGCGCAGAGAAGTGCGTTCTTCTCCGCTAGATTCACTTTCCAATGAGTAGTGTTCATAAAACTAAGGGGGGACTTTTCAATGAGTATTGATGCTCAGGGTGCCCTGAAGCGCTTCTCCGGCGCAGTTATCAGGCCCGTCTTGTTCCTTGCCGTCGCCGGCATTTTGCTTGCTCTTTCCGTCATTCTCAAGATGGCGGTTATGCCTGCGCCCGTTGTCATGCTTGGCACCATGCTCTACACCTGCGTCAACTCCGGAGTAGTTGGGAACCTTGGCCTTCTGTTCTGTATTGGTCTGACCTGCGGATTTGCTAACAAGAAGAAGGGCGATGCCGCGGTTATTGCAGCGGCCACCTTCCTTGTGTTCCTGTATGCCAACAACACTTGGCTGACTGCGAACAACATGCTTATCCACGCCGACAGTCTCTACGGCACTGGTCAGGGCATGGTCCTCGGTGTGCAGGTCGTTGACACCGGCGTCTTCATGGGCATCATCCTTGGCTGCCTGAATGGCTGGATCTTCAACAAGCTCTGCGACGTTAAGTTCCCTCAGGTTGTTTCCGCCTATGACGGCACCAAGTTCGTGTTCTTCGTCACCATCATGGTGGCTGGCGTACTCGGCGTAGCCATGTGCTACATCTGGCCTGTCGTCAACTCCTGGATTTCCGCTCTCCAGGGCTTCATGCGCGCCGCAGGATACGGCGGAGTCTTCGTCTACGCATTCCTGAACAAGCTCCTGATTCCGACCGGCATGCATCACCTGCTCTGGATGCCCTTCATGTACTCCTCGGTCGGCGGCACCCTCAACGTCGGTGGGCAGACTGTTGCGGGATCCTACAACATCTTCATGGCCGAGCTCGGTGACGTCGCTCACATCTCCGCCATGGACGAGTCCATCCGTTTCTCCATGCTTGGCTTCGGCAAGTGGTTCGGTACCATCGGCTCCGTCCTCGCTTTCATCAGCGTCGCGAAGCCGGAGCACCGTGCTCAGGTCCGCTCCATGCTCATCCCCGCGGCACTGGTCGCCATACTTGCCGGTGTCACCGAGCCTTTCGACTTCATGTATCTCTGGGCGTCACCTATCCTCTACGTCGTCAACTCCGCTCTCGATGGCATCTTCCAGTGCATTCTTTATGCCTTTGGATGGCGCGCACTGCTCACTGGCCTGATCGAGACCATCCCCGGACTCATCGCGCTTCCGGCACGCCTCTCTCACTGGTATGTCGTCATTCCCGTCGGTATCGTGGCAACCTTTGTCTGGTTCGTGGTCTTCCGCTTCCTTATCCTCAAGCTGAACCTTGATACGCCTGGTCGCGAGCTGCTCGAGGGCGAGAGCGAGGACGAGTCCGAGGCCGGCGCGGTGCGCATCGCGGCTGCCGAATCCAAGGCCACGGGTACCGATGCCGTCGCAGATGATGCTATCGAGTCCGTAATCGAAGGCCTTGGCGGTCCCGAAAACATCAAGAAGGTCATGAACTGCTTCACGCGGCTTCGCGTCGACGTGTACGACATGAGCAAGATTGACGACGAGAAGATCAACAAGCTCAAGAACACCGGCATCATCAAGGGCAAGAGCAACGTCCAGATCGCCGTCGGCATGAGGGTCGAAGAGATTTGCGAGGAAGTGAACAAGGTCCTCGGTCGAGAGGACTAGCCCACACTCACCATCCCATTTGGATGTCCAGGTTTTGAGAGATTCATTAAGGAGCTGTTTTACATGGCAGAGAAGAAGAGGTTTGTTGTTGCGATTGCTGGCGGTGCCTCGCGCTACACCCCAGGCATTCTGAAGATGCTTGTGTCCGAGAAGGACAGGTTCCCCCTGAGCAAGGTTGTCCTCTACGACAACGAGGACGTACGCCAGAAGCGTATGGGTAAGTATGCGCGCGTTCTCATGAGCGAGTACTACCCCGAGTGTGAGGTTGTCGACACGCTCGATCCCGAGGAGGCCTTCACCGGCATCGACTTCTGCTTCATGCAGATTCGCGCCGGCCGTCAGGAGATGCGTCGCTCGGATGAGCATATCGCTCTCAAGCACGGGTGCATCGGTCAGGAAACGTGCGGGGCCGGCGGCTTCGCATATGGCATGCGTTCCATTCCCGCCGTCGTCGAGATCATCAAGAACGTAAAGAAATACAGCCCGGACGCATTTGTCCTGAATTACTCGAACCCCGCGGCTATCGTCGCCGAGGCTACCAAGCGCATCTTCCCGAACGACAAGCACGTCATAAACATTTGCGACATGCCCGTCGGAATCATGAATCAATATGCCGATGAGTTGGGAGTCCCACGTAACTCCATTGAGGCGCGCTACTTCGGCCTCAACCACTTCGGGTGGTTCACTGCGGTCCTTGACAAGGAGACTGGGCACGACTACCTTCCGGAGCTGAAGAAGATTTTCTCCAAGCCGCTCCCCGACGACCACTTCACCGACATGGATCCAAGCTGGCGTGAGACGTTCGTCTTCATGCGCAAGATGGTTTCCGAGTGCGCCGACTACTTGCCGAACACCTATCTGCAGTACTACCTGTATCCCAAGCACATGCTCGCTGGCGAGGACCCCGAGTGGACCCGTGCCGACCAGGTTATGGCGGGGCACGAGAAGCAGGTATACGAGATGGTCGATGAGGTCTGCGAGACCGGCAAGATCATGGGCACGAAGTACGGCTTCACCGAGGAGGACCTCAAGGACGACGATCACGCGACCTATATCGTCGACCTCGCATGCGCCCTTGCCTTCAACACGCACGAGCGCTTCCTGATGATGGTCCCCAACGAGGGTATTATTCCAAATCTTACCCAGGGCATGATGGTCGAGGTTCCGTGCATGGTTGGGTCTAACGGTCCCGAGCCTCTGAACGTTGGCGAGATCCCCGCATTCCAAAAGGGCCTTCTCGAGAATCAGTATGCCTACGAGAAGCTGACGGTGGATGCCAACCTCAACGGATCCTATATCGACGCATGGCACGCTTTGACCCTGAACCGTCTTGTGAACGACACCGACACGGCGAAGGCGCTTCTCGACGACCTCATCGAGGCCAACAAGGAATACTGGCCCGAGCTTAAGTAGCAAGTTGGCAGCCATGGTTGGCGAGAAGAGCCGACCAAATCTACCGAGCAAGTTTTCGGACTAAGCCGGAGGGACGAGCACGCGACGCACTCGCACGCTCGTCCCTCCACGGTAAATTGGAGTTGACGGGCATGACTTCTGCAGTTACAGACTTGGTACGCGAGCTTCAAGTAATGTCTGGCAAGGAAAAGGTCTTGGCGATAGTGTTGTTCCTGCTGGGCGGCTTCTATCCCTTGGCGGGATTTGTGGCGTTTGGCATTGGCAAGTGGAAGAAGGCTGCGCGACCGGTCTACGTGCTTCCGTGTGCGGGCGCCATTCTCTCCCTGGCATTGTTTGTGATTCAGTTCTGTACCGCCGTTGCTTAGTAGGCGCTTGAACCGCGGGCGCGTGGTGGTGAGAACGCGGATGATGTTGAGATAGTTGGAGCCTGGAAATGAGCAACGAGACTCTTAGAAAGCGCGGCCACGTCGAAAGCGGGCATGTGCAGACGTTCACTAGGCTCGAGGAGTACATCATTCGTGAGCTGGCGCACCACATCTCCCAGAACGAGGAGGTGTCGCTGACATTCCTGGCCGAGGAGTGCCATGTGTCGAAGAGCACCGTAATCAAGGCGGTCAAGAAGTTGGGGTATCAGGGGTTTGACGACCTCGTTCACAACATCCGGTTCAATGCCCAGACAAGCAGCGGCGTCCTGTTGCCCGGAAAGCTCGTCGAGGGCGACTGCGAGGAGATCGTTTGCAAGCTGGCCGATCGACTGAGGCTTTGTGAAGGCAGAAGAAACTTCATCTTTACGGGTGACCGCAGGACAAGCGACGTCGTGGCCAGATATATGAGCCGGAAACTTGCCATGTTTGACCTGTTCGCGACGATGTCCACCGATTACGCCATGGCCCGCAGGGAGGTGCTTGAGTGCGGTACGGCATTCTTCATCCTGCACCGCGAGCTTCCTCGCAGGGCAGCCCACGAACAGGATGCGGGGTATGGGATGGGGATGCTGCGGTCTGCACGAGACGCGGGCTTCGATATAGTCGCATTCTCTGACGATCCGGACAGAAGGGCGGCGCAGGAGGCAGATCTGTTGGTGCGGATATCCCCAAACGAGGACGAGGATGTCGATCTCTTTGTCCCCAAGACGCTCATGGTGTTTGAGCAGGCGTTGACTCACTATGCTCAACGGAGGTCAGCGAATGGGGAGTGAAGAGAGACAGATAGCCGTCTACAAGGTCGTGCGCGAAGCAGCTATGAAGCACAAACGCGTTACGGTGAGCGAGGTGTCTGAAAGGACCGGCATCGCGCGGTCGACTGTCGCAAATGTCGCAAAGTCACTTGGGTACGAGGGGTGGAGCGACTTCGTTACCAAGCTCGTCCACTACTATGCAGAGGACAGGGCCGAGGGCGGAGCCTTGGGCGAGTGCGTCTCTGTTACCACATCGATTCTTCGCAGGAACAGGGGTCATCTGGTTCTCGTGGACGCGGTCGGGGACGCGGCGGTATGCGTGGACTATCTGCTTGCAAGATTCTCGGAATGCGGCTATTGGGCTGTACCGTTCTATCCCGGAATCGCGGAGCACGACCGTGGCGAGCATGACATTGCGGCACTCATCGTAATAAACGAAAGTGGCATGGCTCTGCTTCCCTCGTGCATTGAGGCGCTAGAGGCGGGGTGTCCGGTCATATCGATTACGGCGAGCCACGACACGCCGATTTCGAAGCTTTCGTCCGTGAACGTGGTCATTAAGAATAACAAGTCGAATACGAGGGACTACAAGCCAAACTACTTTACGGCTGGAGCGCTTGTGTTTCTCGAAAAGGTCATGTCCGCCCTGGAGAGGGCAGAGGGTCGCAGGGCATAAGGCGTGGCGTAGTGCCTGTCCGCTTGGAGGCTGCCTACCCATGGACGAGGACCAAGAAGACGTACTCGCACTAACAGAAAGGAAGAAAGCATGGGGCTTTTTGACAGGATGAAGAGGGGTAAGAAGGGCGTTGACGAGAGGGGCGAGGCGCTTGTGGTGAAGGCCCCGGCCTCGGGCACCGTCGTGCGCATGGAAGATCTGCCCGACCCCGTCTTTGCCGGAGGCATGATGGGCCGCGCGGTGGGCATCCGTCCGGAATGCGGTGAGGTCTTTGCGCCTGTCGACGGCACCATTCTGGCGGCAATGCCCCATGCGTTTGGACTGGCCTGCGAAGACGGCGTTGAGGTCATAGTCCACGTGGGCGTAGACACGGTAGAGATGAAGGGCGACGGTTTCGATGTCAAGGTGAAGAAGGGGCAGACCGTAAAGGCAGGCTCCGCCCTGGTAGCCTTCGATCGGGACAAAGTGGCGAAGGCGGGATACGACGACACCGTCATCATGGCAGTCTCCAACTCGGGCGACCTGGAGGAACAGGGTCGCAGGGTGAAGGTTGCAGAAGCCGAGAATGTTGAAGTGGGTGACACCCTAATCACGGTTGCGCGCTGACTGCGGTTCAAATCCAGTCAACCCGACCACGAATGTCAAACGGCCAGAGGCTTCGGTCTCTGGCCGTTTTTGTGTGCCGCGGTTTATCGCTCCACTTAAGGTGACGACGCGGCTCATATTGAGGGCTAGGTAGTGCTGTAGAATATCTGGAACTATATTTTCGGACGACGGGGTCTCATGGGTACCGATGTTGATATTGCGCTGCTTGTGAAGGAGCTATGCCATCACGACGCCGAGACAGAATGGATTGAGTTCAAGACGAACAACTCGGATGCTGAGATGATTGGCCAAAGGATAAGTGCGCTAGCTAATTCTGCTTGCAGGCTGGGTATACCTACGGCGTATATGGTTTGGGGCGTCGATGATAAAACACATGACGTCATTGGTAGCTCCTTCCGATATCGGCTTGAAAAGCGGGGCAATGAGGAGCTTGAAAACTGGCTCCATCATCAGTTGACAGACAACGCGTCATTCGAGTTTGCAGAGGACGTAGTGTGCGAAAAGCATGTGACAGTTCTTATGGTGCGGGCGGCCTTTTACCATACCGTTGACTTCGAACGAGTTCCTTACATTCGGGTGGGAAGCTACACCAAGAAGTTGCGGGAGTATCCTGCCATAGAATCAGAGGTTTGGAGTCGAATTACAAAATCGGACTTCGAGAGCATTGTGGCCAAGGGAGGTCTGACTCTTCCTGATGCACTGTCTTTGCTTGACTTTCCAAAGTACTTCGATTTGCTTGGGGCGCCGATGCCGCAGTCACGAGACGAAGTTGCGCACTACCTCTGCGATGATGAAATAATTCTGCGTCAGGATGATGGGCGCTATGCTGTGACGAACCTTGGCGCAATTCTGTTGGCCAAGAACCTCAAAGACTTTCCTACGGTTGCGAGGAAGGCATTAAGGCTCGTTCAGTATAAGGGGCGAGGTCGGAGCGAGATACTCAGAAGCAAAGACTACGAAGGCGGTTATGCTGTTGAGTTCGAGTCGGCAGTCGAAATGATAATGGCGCTTACACCCTCAAAAGAGGACATTATTGGTGCAGTGAGGGTCCAAACAACCGCCTATCCTGAAAGGGCAATTCGTGAGATTCTCGCTAATGCGCTCATTCATCAGGACCTTACGGTAACTGGTAGCGGGCCCGTCGTAGAGGTGTTTTCCGATCGCGTAGACTTCACCAACCCAGGGACGTCGCTTGTGGATCTTATGCGGTTGGTTGACAACCCTCCGAAATCACGAAACCAGAAGCTTGCGAGCCTGATGAGACGGTTTCGTTTTTGCGAAGAACTCGGAACCGGTTGGGACAGAATCATCTCTTCGTGCGAGGCGCTGTATCTCCCGGCGCCCAAGGCTGTTGAATATGAGGGGGCGGGCGGCAGCGTGAGAATTTCCCTGCTCGCTTACGTGCCCTATCGTTCGATGAGCCTACGGGATCGCGTTATGGCTTGCTACTGGCACGCTTGCATTTGCTTCACGAACGGCGAGGCTATGACCAACAAATCGCTTCGCTGTCGTTTCGGAGAGGGAGGCCCCAGCTCCTCGACCGTCTCGAAGCTGCTGGCGACGGCGGTCGGAGATGGCTTAATAAAGCCGGTCGACCCTGAAACCGCTCCGCGATATATGCGTTATGTTCCCGCTTGGGCGTAAGACTAACTTTCCCGTAACTTTCCTAGGGAGTTTGTCGCTTTATAAATCCGCAGGTAGAAGGACTATCTTTAGACGTCCGATTCTTCTCGTAACTTTCTTGGCTACGAGCGGACATATGCTTGGCAACGGCCATGAATTCTCAATCCTAACTTTCCTTAATTTTCTCAAACGAAATGCATGAACCAGAAAAAACATATCAGTGGAACTAATACATCTAATATGCAGAAACATGGGTGATGCGCACTTTCTTTTTCAATCTGGGCTAGGAGAGCATGGACCGAAAGGCGTGCGGCGATCACACAAGGTATGCCTTTGCTCCGTTTATGGAAAGTGCGTCAAGCCGAGGCAATTGCTTGGCTCTCGAACGAAATCACACCTTAGGCAGCAAGTAGTGCGAGGTTCGATTGCCTTTTTGCCAGCGCGCGGCGTACGCGGCCACGGCGGCGGGCATGCCGCCGACAACCTGGTAAAGGCGAAACGGGCCGCAGCGCCTCCTGGTGGGCGGGGTACGGCTCGAGGCTGAGGGCGTGGGAGCGTATCGCGTCTGCCATCTGCTCTTCTCCCACGGCCCAGAGGAACTCCTCAAAGGTCATGGGATGCATGGTCTCTTGTCGGACCCCGCTGGGAAACGGGAGGTGGCGCCTTCTGGTGGCGACGCCCAGTTGGCTTCCCGTGCCGCAGATGCGCCAGCCGGAGCCCGAGAAGAACCGGAGCGAGTTGAGCGCGTGCTCGCACAGCTGGACCTCGTCGAACAGGACGAACGCGGTCTCCTTGGACAGTCTGACGCGCTTGTAGTCTGCCACGCGGGACATTATTGCGTCGACGTCGCTTGTGGGGCCGCCGAACAGGGGCGCGATCAGGTCGAGGTCGGTCTGGAAGTCGAGCTTGACGAACCCGTCGCCGGCAAGGCGGCGTCCGACCTCCTCTGCGGCGTACGTCTTGCCGGTGCGCCTTGCACCTCTGATGAGGAGCGGCCTAGGATCTTGACTCTGCCACCAGCCTTCGATTGTTTGCTCGAACCCTCTGCGCATGGCGACTCCAAAATCGTGTACTTGAGATACACGAAATTTCGCAAAATCATGTACTCCGAGTACACGAAATTTGCCGCGACAGGATATTGCCGCGGCAAGACATGCGCAAGCTTGTAGTTGAGGCGCCTTGGCCGTGCTAGTTGCCGCCGCAGCCACAGTCGCACGGGGCGTCGCGTTTGCACGCATCGGCACAGCCGTCCGCGCACGGGCCGTTGGAGACGGAGGCGCCGTCACCCGCGCTGTCCGCGGCGTCCGCAAGCAGGCCAAAGGCCGTGGACACCTCGCGCGCGATTGCGGCGTCCACGGAGTAGTGGCACCAGCGGCTGTCCTTGCGGCATCGCACGAGGCCGCTGTCGCACAGGACCTTCATGTGGTGCGACAGCGTGGGTTGGCTGATGTCCAGACCGTCCAGCAGGTTGCAGGCGCACACCTCTCCGTCGCGCTCGAGCGTGCGCACGATCGCGAGGCGCCGCGCGTCCGCGAGCGCCTTGAAGATCGTCCTCAGCTGGTCGTCTGTCATGTGGCTTCCCATCCGTCCTTCCGTTGTGCCCCCGTGCGGCGTCGTGCCCAAGGCCGGCGTCGCGCCCAAGCGGCGTTGCACCCCGCGGGGGCGGCGCAATCTAGGCGCGCGCGATCTTCTCGCCCAGCTCGCGCAGGTGCCAGACGATGGCGTCGGCGCAGTCCTGGTAGGCGCGAGGCGAGCCGCCCATGGGGTCCTGCAGCCCCCAGTCCTCTCGGTGCGCGCACGGCAGGTTGGGGCAAGACACGCCACAGCCCATGGTAACAAGCCAGTCCACGCGCGGCAGCTGGGAAAGCGGCTTGGGGTGCAGGCCGCTCGTGCCGACGCCACGGCGCGCGAGCTCCGCGAGGGCGCCCTCGTCCACGTGGCTGGCGGGTTCCGTTCCCGCGGAAAAGATCTTTGTGCCACGGGGCAGCAGCCGCCTCGCGAGCGCCTCTGCCATCTGGCTGCGGCACGCGTTGTGCGTGCACACGAAGGCGACGGTGGGGCCGTTCGCGGCGCCGTCCGGCGCGGGGCCCGTGGCGAGGTCGATCGCTTTGGCAGGGCGCATGGTTCTTCTCCCTAGGTAGAGGTGACAATCAATGCGCACATTCTAGCAGCGTATTGGTAGCGCTCGGCGGACGCGGGCAAGAAGGTCGCGCCGCCTTTGTTGCGGACATTGCCTGCGGCATGTGAGTCGCGCCCGACGCCGCCAGGCGGGGCGCGACGAACGGGGTGCGTTCGCGACGAACGGGGTGCGTTCGCGACGAACGGGGTGCGTTCGCGACGAACGGGGTGCGTTCGCGACGAACGGGGTGCGTTCGCGACGAACGGGGTGCGTTCGCGACGAACGGGGTGCGTTCGCGACGAACGGGGTGCGTTCGCGACGAACGGGGTGCGTTCGCGACGAACGGGGGTGCGTTCGCGACGAACGGGGTGCGTTCGCGACGAACGGGGTGCGTTCGCGACGAACGGGGTGCGCTCGCGACGAACGACGCTGCATAGCCTGCCAACGTTAACGGATGGGCACGCTTCGCGTGCGGCGCGGCGCGTCAACTAAGATGGTGCCATGTGCCGCGGGGAAGGCCGCGGCGGCAGGCCCACGTCCTGCGCCTGCGTCCCGCCAGAGGCGGCGCGCGCGGTAGCCGGGTGCCACGGCGGGCCGTCAACTACCTGGGGAGGATCTTCTGATGAGGCTTTTTGCCTATGCGCTGCGCGAATACGACGAGCTTGGTTACATGAAGGAAGCTGCAAGCCAGCTTGGCTTCGAGTTCGACTGGACGAGCGAGTATCCCACGCTTGAAAACGCCCACCTTGCCGCGGGGCACGACGCGCTCTGCATCATCACCAACCCCATGCCGGCGGAGCTGCTCGACGCGTTCTGGGCGCAGGGCGTGCGCTACCTCTCCACGCGCACCATAGGCTACGAGCACATCGACGTGGCCCACGCGCGCAAGCTGGGCATGCGCGTCTCCAACGCGCCGTATCCGCCCGAGGGCGTGGCCAACTACGCCATCATGCTGCTGCTCATGGCGCAGCGCAAGGTCAAGCTGCTGGCACGCCACTCGATCGCGCAGGACTTTGGCCTGCACGGCAAGCTGGGCAAGGATATCTCCACCTCCACGGTGGGCGTCATCGGCACGGGGCGCATTGGCTCCACCGTGGTGCGCCACCTTTCCGGCTTTGGTTGCAAGATTCTTGCGTACGACCCGTACCCCAACAAGGAGGTCGCAAAGTACGCAACCTACGTGGACCTGGACACGCTGCTTGCGCAGGCAGACGCAATAGCCCTGCACGCGCCCGGTCTGGCCGAGAACTACCACATGCTCGACTCGGCGGCGTTTGCCAAGATGAAGGACGGCGTGGTGCTGGTAAACGCCGCACGTGGCATGCTGGTGGACACGGAGGCGCTGGTTGCGGCCGTCGAGTCCGGCAAGGTGGGCGCGGCCGCGCTCGACACCATAGAGAACGAGGCCGACCTCTATTACCGCGACCTCAGCCGGGACGTCCTGCCCAACCGAGACCGCAGCGTGCTGATGGCGTTCCCCAACGTGATCGTGTCCCCGCACATGGCGTTCTACACCGCGGAGGACGTCCGCGCGATGATCTTCAACTCCGCCTCCGCGCTGCTGGCGTTCAGCCGCGGGGAGGACACGCCCTTCGAGGTCCGCGCGTAGGGACGCACGTAGGTGCCCACAGGGTCGTACGCCATCGACCGTATAGCTTACGGCGTGGCCCGGGGCGACATGGCTCCCGAATCCATCGGGAGTATCCTTTGGCTCCATGCCCCATGACGGTAATCCGGCGTGAGGCATTTGGCATGTACCGTCAGTTTGAGATAGCTCGTGACCTCTGGGGGCCGACGTAGCGAGATGGGCGCTACGCCTGGAAGCCGTACGAGCCGAGGGGAATCTTGCTGACGCCGTCTGCTGTACCCAGGACCCGGAGCGGGTGATGAGGACGCGTACGACGCCGCGACTATGATGGCGTTCCCGTACGAAGTCATGGTAGAGGAAGGGGACGAGGTCGCGGAGGAAATTGTCCAAGGTGCAGGCTCCTGAGGAGCTGCCGCCCACGACGGTGCGCTTTGCCTGCGGGTGCCGGGAGAGGAACTGCGCCATGTCGCTCTGACGAGACCCACCGCTACCTTTGGTGCCGTTCGGACGCGACACCAAGTTGTACTCAACATACTGAGTAAATTTACTCAGTATGTTGAGAAGTGCAGGTAGATGGCGAAAAAGACAAGGCAAAAAGGCTGCGGCGTTGGTGCCGGAGCTAGTAGGAGACCTGGCAGCGGATGCCGGCGGCGCGGACGCGGTCCGCGATGGCGTCCATGGTCTCGCGGCTGGCCTTGCGGAGGTCTGGCGCGGGGGTGTCGCGCGCGATGGTGTAGATGGTGGCGTACTGCGGCGCGATGCGCTTGATGTCTTCCAGCCACTCCGTCACCTGGTCGTACGAGGTGTTGGAGACGTCGTGGCCCTCGAACGTGCCCTCGAGGAAGATGGTCTGGACGATGACGTGGCCGTCGTAGGCGGCGTAGGCCTGGACCTGGTGCTCCACGGAATAGGGGACGTTTGGCCGGTCAATCGCGCGCGCGAGGGCGTCCGCGTGGGCGTCGAGCTTGAGTATGTTGTCGTCCACCTTGAGCAGGGCGTCGCGGACGGCGGGCCTGTCCGCGAACGTGCCGTTTGAGAGCACGGCGATCTTGGCCTGTGGGGCGAGCTCGTTGCGCAGCGCGATCGCGGCGTCGACTGCCTTGGGGAAGATGGGGCTTGCCGTGGGCTCGCCGTTGCCGGCGAAGGTGATGACGTCTGGCAAGTCATCGTCTGCGGCCATGAGCTCGAGCGAGGCGCGCAGCCCCGAGGCGACGTCCTCGAGCGTGGCATAGCCGTCGCGCGTGCGCCGCTGGGAGTTGAAGCCGTTTTCGCAGTAGATGCAGTCGAACGTGCAGATCTTGCCCGTCGAGGGCATGAGGTTCACGCCGAGGGAGACCCCGAGGCGCCTGCTGCGGACCGGCCCGAAGACGGGACTGTCATTGAGGAACGTGGCCATGTTCTTCTCGCCCTCCCTGCGCGCGGAGTGCCGCGTGGCGAGTTGTCCACTGATTGATGGACAACTATTTTCAATAAAGTTTGCCCATTGGATGGGTTCAATTCATTTTAATGCTTCATTCGGCAATATTTAGGACATTATTGCCGAATAGTTACCGACGAGGGCGGTGGAATGTGATATGCCTACGTGTGTACGGAAACCAGCCCGTCGCATGAGGTGTCGGGCGCAAGCGTAGGGAGCTTACTATGGGCCGTTTTACCAACCCGCGTGATCTGTACTTTGGCGAGGGGTCTCGCCACGAGGTCAAGAACCTGAAGGGCAAGAAGGCCGTCATCGTGTCCGGCGGACACAGCATGCGTCGCGGCGGATTCCTTCAGGACATCCAGAAGGACCTGGAGGACGCCGGCTTCGAGGTGAAGCTGTTTGAGGGCGTCGAGTCCGACCCGTCCGTCGAGACCGTCATGAAGGGCGCCGCCTTCATGCAGGAGTTTGGCCCCGACTGGATCATCGCCATCGGCGGCGGCTCGCCGATTGACGCCGCGAAGGCCATGTGGATCAAGTACGAGTACCCCGAGTGCACCTTCGAGGACATGTGCAAGGTCTTTGGCATCCCCGAGCTGCGCCACAAGGCCCACTTCTGCGCGATCAGCTCTACCTCTGGCACCGCTACCGAGGTGACCGCGTTCAGCATCATCACGGACTACCACAAGGGCATCAAGTACCCGATCGCAGACTTCGAGATCACGCCTGACGTGGCCATCGTCGACCCCGAGCTGACCTACAGCATGCCTGCCAAGCTGTGTGCGCACACCGGCATGGACGCGCTGACCCACTGCCTCGAGGCGTACGTCTCGACCGCGGCCTCGATGTTCACCGATGCCGACGCCCTGCACGGCATCCGCGAGATTCACCACTGGCTGCCGATTTCCTACACCGGCGACAAGGAGGCCCGTCAGCACATGCACGAGGCGCAGTGCCTTGCCGGCATCGCGTTCTCTTCTGGCCTGCTGGGCATCGTGCACTCCATGGCGCACAAGACCGGTGCCGCCTTCGAGAACGGCCACATCATCCACGGCTGCGCGAACGCCATGTACCTGGGCAAGGCCATCCAGTGGAATTCCAAGGACTCCCGCGCCAAGGAGCGCTACGCGTACGTTGCCAAGGAGATCCTGCACCTGCCGGGCGAGACCGACGACCAGCTTGTTGACTCCCTGGTCCAGGAGATCCGCAACATGAACGACAAGCTGAACATTCCGCAGGGCATCAAGAACTACGCGAACGGCGGCGTGAAGGCCGACGCCACGGGCGAGCCCGTGATGGTCTCCGAGGCCGAGTTCAAGGAGAAGCTGCCGACGATCGCCGCGAACGCCGCGCTGGACGCCTGCACGCCCGAGAACCCGCGCGAGACGAAGCCCGAGGACTTCGAGAAGATCCTGACCTGCTGCTACTACGACGAGCCCGTGAACTTCTAGCGAGTCGCGCGGCCGCATAGGCCGAGGTTGAACGAAAGGGGAGCCCGCCGGCGAGTGCCGACGGGCTCCCCTTCTGCGTGCGGGTGGCGCGGGGTAGGCGCTACGCCTGGGCGAGGAGGTCCGCCGCCTTGGCGCTGCCGGCCTCGAGCGCGCCGAGCGCGCGGTACATCCACTCCGTGCGGGCGGGGTCGAGCGACGCGGCCTCCGCGGAGGTGGCGAGGTCGACGACCTTCTGGGCGAGCTGGGACTGCTCGGCGGAGAGCGCGTCGACGTCTGCGGCCTGGTGGGCGGTGACGCCACGGTGCTCGCTGACGTGCTGGACAAAGCCGAGGACGTCCTGGGCGGTGCCGGCCGCCGCGGCATCGTCGCCGTCTGCATAGGTGCGGATGGCGTCGACGATGACCTGAGCGGGCGTGCCGCAGGGGACGAAGCCGGGGACGGCGTCCATGGCCTCGGTGATGGTGGCGCCGAGGGCGACGACGGCGCCGGCGAGCTGCTTCTTGGAATCGGACATGGGGGTTCTCCTTCTGCGCGGGGGTTCACGTTGACCGTACTAGGATATGACACCTCGACGCGCACATTGGCGTTGCCACGAGATAAACGCTACATTTTCTATAACAATTTGGACGACGGGGGCGCGTTCTTCTCGCCCGGTAGTTGTGCCGTGGGGATTGTGCCGAGGGGATACGCGGCGGAATCGTGCGGTATCGTGGTGGGGGTGAGAGACGAGCAGTGGCCGGCGCTGCGGTTGCCGGGCTGCGTGGAGCCGAGGGGAAGTCCTGTCGGGTGGAGAAGACGCACGAGGCCGGGGAGCCGGAGCAAGCCGGCGCGACGGGAGGTCTGAGCGGCACGGCCGCGCGGAAGTATCGCCAGATGACGGAGAGTCCCATTCCGAGGCTGGTTCTTTCGCTTGCCTGGCCTTCCATCGTGTCGAACCTGGTGACCACGGTCTACAACCTGGCGGACACGTTCTTCATTGGGCAGATATCTACCTCGGCGGAGGGCGCGATCGGCGTGGCGTTTGTGGTGATGACGCTGATCCAGGCCGTCGGGTTCTACTTTGGGCAGGGGACGGGCAACGCGATGTCGCGCTACCTTGGGATGCGCAACCAGCGCATGGCGGACACGATGGCGTCCGTGGGCGTGACCGCGTCCTTTGGGTGCGGCGTGGCGATCGCCGTGCTGGGGCACGTGTTCTTGGCTCCGCTGTGCGTGCTGGCGGGGTCGACGCCCACGATTCTGCCGTACTCCCGGACGTACATCGGCCTGATTCTGGTTGGCGCGCCGTGGATGTGCGCTGCGCTGACGCTTAACCAGCAGCTGCGCTTTGAGGGCGAATCCGCGTACGCAATGGTGGCGTTTGTCTCTGGCGCGGTGCTGAACTTTGGGCTGGCGCCGCTTCTGATATTTGTGGCGGGCCTGGGGATCGCCGGCGCGGGCCTGGCGACGATCATCTGCCAGTTCTTGAGCTTCTGTCTGCTTC
This sequence comes from Parafannyhessea umbonata, assembly GCF_900105025.1. GTDB lineage: Bacteria > Actinomycetota > Coriobacteriia > Coriobacteriales > Atopobiaceae > Parafannyhessea > Parafannyhessea umbonata. The sequence continues at coordinate 2,216,760 of NZ_LT629759.1, forward strand.
TGGCCGGCATGCAGAGGAGCCACGTGGCACACCTATCGCTTGGGGCGCTGGCGTGGGGGCGCGACCTTGCGCGCGAGGTGAACAACGGCGGCCTGCCGTCCCTGGCCCGGCAGCTGGTGGGCGGCTTCGCGATTACGGTGCTGAACAACGCCGCGCGCCCGTTTGGAGACGCGGCCATTGCGGCCATCGCCATAGTGCAGCGCATCGTGAGCTTTGGCAACTACATCCAGATCGGCATTGGGCAGGGGTTCCAGCCCGTGTGCGGCTACAACTACGGCGCGGGGCGCTACGAGCGCGTGCGCGAGGGGATGCGCTTTGCGCACCGCGTGGCGTTTGGGATCGTCGCTATGGTGTGCACGCTGACGTTCGCGTTTGCGCCTGAGATCGTGACCGTGTTCAGAAACGACCCCGAGGTCATAAAGATCGCAACCGTGACGCTGAGGTTCCAGAGCGTGACGCTTGCGCTGACCGGCGTGGCGATGATCACGAACTTTGCCCTGCAGACGACGGGCCGCATGTGGCGGGCCACGTTTTTGGGGTTGTGCAGGCTGGGACTTGCGCTTGCGCCTTCCGTCGCGATCATGTCGCGCCTGTTTGGGCTTGCGGGCGTGGAGGCCGCGCAGTCCGTGGCAGACGTCATCACGGTGAGCGTCGCCATCCCGATGACGATCGGGCTTGGCCGCGAGCTGCGCGATCGCGAGGCCAAGGCCGAGAAGGACGGCGCTGCCCGGGCGTAAGGGGCGGCCGGTGGCGAGGGGACGCGCTCTTCTCGCCGGCGGGCGCGGATGCTACCAGATGGCGAGGGGCTCGTCCTGGCTGGCGACGCAGATGGTGAGCAGGCCGTCGGGCGTGCGGGCCTCCGGCGCGCCGTCTGAGTCGCGCCGGACCGTGGCACCCATGGCCTGCGCGAGCGTGCGGACGCACGTGGCGGGGCGGTTGTTCTTCTGCGAGAGGTGGAGGGCCACGACGGTCTCCGTGTCCTGGGTCACGAGCAGCGGCAGGGCGTCCGCGGCCTGGTCGTTGGAGAGGTGGCCGGCGTCGCCGCCGACGCGCGCCCGCAGCCACGCGGGGTACGGGCCGTGGGCGAGCATCTGGACGTCGTGGTTGCTCTCGAGCCCGAGGATGCGGACGCCACGCAGCTGGCCGAGGGCCTCTGCCGTGAGGTAGCCGGTGTCCGTGCACCAGCCGATGGAATCCTCTATCTGGCCGTCTGCGTCGAGCACGGAGAAGCGCAGGCCAAACGGGTCGGCCACGTCGTGCGAGGTGGGAAACGTCGTGACGACCATGCCGGCGAGCCGCAGCGTCTCGCTGTGCGTGACGAGCGTGAACGGGAGGCTGACCAGGGGCTTTGCGCCGCCGGCGGTGCCGGCCGTTGCGAGGAGCTCGCCGTCGAAGTGGTTGCTGAGCACCGGGAGGCCGCGCGTGTGGTCGGAGTGCTCGTGCGTGACGAGGACGTGCGTGACGCGGTCGAGGTCGCAGCCGCAGGCGTCCGCGCGGCGCATGAGCTCGCGGCGCGAGATGCCGCAGTCGACAAGGACGCTGCCTTGCGGGCCCTCGACCACGGCGGCGTTTCCCTTGGATCCGCTGGCCAGTACGTACAGGTGCATCTTGGGCGTCATGTTGCTCCCGGGGGTGGCGGCCGCGGGGTGCGGCCGAGGTTGCTTTCGAGCTAGGCATTGTAGTGCATGGTGGTGTGCGGCGCGTGGCGGCGTGGCGCCCTGCGTGTCGCGTGGGTTTCCGCGGCGCCGCGTCCGCCCGCGTCGGCGTATCCTACACTTACTTGCTACTGACATTCGCGCCGCCGACCCTCGGTGGGTCGCGGCGCCGCGCCGCGGGGCGCTCGTCCGGACGGAGGCATCGTTGCCAAGCGTGAGCAGAAGGTTCGCACGTACCGACCAGCGGTTCCTAAGGCCGTCGTCCAAGCGCGACGACAGCCTGCGCGCGCCGGTCGTGCTCATGGTCTCGGGCGGGGCGGACTCCACGGCGCTGCTGCTGCTTGCGGCGACGTCGGAGCTCGACATCGACGACGGCCGCGGCACGGCGCGCATCGCGCGCGAGCGCCTGCACGTGCTGCACGTCAACCACGGGCTGCGCGGGCTCGACGCGCAGGAGGACGAGGAGTTCGTGCGCGAGCTCTCCGCGCGCTTCGGCATCCCGTGCACCGTGCGGCGCGTGGACGTGGCCGGGCTCGCGAGCGAGGAGGGGCTAGGCCAGCAGGCGGGCTCCAACGTGGAGAACGTCGGCCGCGAGGTGCGCTACCGCGAGGCGACGGAGCTCGCCAACCGCCTGTGCCGCGAGGTCGACGTGCCGCGATCCGCCGCGCGGATCCTCACGGCCCACACGGCCGACGACCGCGCGGAGACCTTCCTCATGAACGCGATCCGCGGCAGTGGGCCCTCGGGCCTCTCGTCCATACCGCGGCGGCGCAACCGCATCGTGCGGCCGCTGCTGGACCGCACGCACGAGGAGCTGTGCGACCTCCTCCGCATGCGCGGCATCGTGTGGCGCGAGGACCGCACGAACGCGGACACCCGCTACCTGCGTGCCTTCGTGCGCCACGAGGTCATGCCGCTCCTGCGCGAGCGCAACCCGCGCCTGACGTCGGGCATGTCCGCCTCGTGCGACATCCTCTCGGACGAGGACGCTTACATGAACCAGGTCGCGTCGCGCACGTACCGCGAGCTCATGCGCCGCAGCTCGCCCACCATGGTCGCGCTCGACGGCGCGCGCCTGGCCGCGTGCGAGGTCGCCATCGCGCGGCGCGTCGTGCGAAAGGCCATGCTCGCCGTCTGTCCGGACGCCCGGCTCGAGGCGCGCCACATCAACCGCGTGCTGTCGCTCGTCGCGGCGGGAAGCGGGTCGGCGTCCACGCCCATGGGCTGCGATGCCCGCATGGAGTACGGCCTCTTGTTCGTGCGCGCGCAGGGCGAGAAGAGCGGCCCCCTCGCCCTGTGGCTCGACGTGCCCGGAAGCGTGTCGCTGCCCGACGGGCGGCGGCTTTCCGCCCGTCTCGCGCAGGTGCCGGCGGGGTCCTCGCCGGAGGCCGTCGCTCGGGCCCACGCCGTGGAGTGGGACGGCCAGTCCGTCCTTCTCGACGCGGAGGCCTGCGGGCTCGACCTCGCGCAGGGCGGGCGCCTGTGGGTGGACGCGGCCGCGCCCGGCGACGTCATGTGCCCGCTCGGCATGCACGGCCAGAGCAAGAAGCTCTCGGACCTCCTGAACGAGGCCAAGGTCCCGGCGGCGGACCGCCCGCAGGTGCCCGTGGTGCGCACGTCTCCCACGGGGGCGGTGGTGTGGGTCGCGGGGATACGGCCGGACGAGCGAGTTCGAACGCTTCCGCGCACAAGGCTGCTGCTAGAATTGGGCATTGGTAGGGACTGACCGCACAGGAGGCATGGTCGGCCCGCAAGGCCGGCGCATGCAGGGGCAGCCGTCGCGCGCCCCGCACACAAGCGAAAGGGGAACGCAATGGCAGAGCTGCATCCGGACATCGAGAGCGTCATCCTGAGCGAGGACGACATCAAGCAGATCGTGGGCCGTCTGGGCCAGGAGGTCAGTCGCGACTACGAGGGCAAGAACCCGCTGGTAGTCGCCGTGCTCCGCGGCGCGTTCGTCTTCACGGCGGACCTGCTGCGCCAGATCACCGTGCCGTGCGCCGTCGACTTCATGGCCGTGTCCAGCTACGGCGCGGGCGTGAAGAGCTCGGGCGTCGTGAAGATCCTGAAGGACCTCGACACAGAGATCCAGGGCCGCGACATCCTGATCGCGGAGGACATCCTCGACTCTGGCCTCACGCTCAGCTACCTGGTCGACCTGCTCCGCGGCCGCGGCGCCAAGTCCATCAAGATCTGCGCGTTCGCCGTGAAGGACATCCCCGGTCACACGGCGGCCATCACGCCCGACTACGTGGGCGCGCACGTCCCGAACGAGTTCATCGTGGGCTATGGCCTCGACTACGCCGAGCGCTATCGCAACCTGCCCTACGTGGGCATCCTGAAGCCCGAGGTCTACAGCAAGTAGGCCAAAAGCAAGCAACGCAACGCAAGGAGTCACTTAGTGTCGGACAACAAGAAGCACGACCGCGGGAGCGGGATCGACCCCAACGGCCTCAGGCCGGACGGCCCCAACTCCCGCAGGTCCCTCATCGTCACGCTCGTCATGATCGCAGCGCTGTGCTACGCGGTGTACACGGGCTACGGCGCGTTTCGCGGCAAGCCGTCCGCGGACGTCATGAGCACCAACGAGTTCGTGACCGCCGTCAAGCAGGACCGCATAGAGAGCGTGACGTACAAGACGGAGGACGGCAGCCTCTCCGGAACGTACTGGCGCCACACGGCGGACGTGGGCGAGAAGAACAAGGCGTCCCGCTTCAAGAGCTACTACGTGGGTGCGGACAGCCTGCAGGAGCTCATGGCGAAGCAGCCGGACACGAAGTTTACCATCGACACGTCGTCGAGCGACTTTTTGCAGTCCGTCCTCATCACCGTCGTCCCCACCATCCTGGTGGTCGTCGCGTTCGTGTACTTCATGAACCAGATGAACGGCGCGAACGGCCGCACCATGAACTTCGGCCGCGCCACGAAGGCGCGCACCTCCGAGGAGACGCGCCCCAAGGTGAAGTTCGACGACGTCGCCGGCATCGACGAGGCCGTGGAGGAGCTGAAGGAGGTCCGCGACTACCTGCGCGAGCCGGAGCGCTACAAGAAGATGGGCGCGAAGATCCCGCACGGCGTGCTTCTGGTGGGCCCCCGGGAACCGGCAAGACGCTGCTCGCCAAGGCCGTGGCCGGCGAGGCGGGCGTCCCGTTCTTCTCCATCTCCGGATCCGACTTCGTCGAGATGTTCGTGGGCGTCGGCGCAAGCCGCGTGCGCGACCTCTTCAAGCAGGCGAAGGACGCCGCGCCGTCCATCATCTTCATCGACGAGATCGACGCCGTCGGCCGCCAGCGCGGAGCCGGCCTCGGCGGCGGGCACGACGAGCGCGAGCAGACCCTGAACCAGCTGCTGGTCGAGATGGACGGCTTCGACGACAACTCCGCCGTCATCCTGATCGCCGCCACGAACCGTCCGGACATCCTGGACCCGGCGCTCCTGCGCCCCGGCCGCTTTGACCGGCAGGTCACGGTCGACCGCCCGGACGTCAAGGGGCGCGAGAAGATCCTGACGGTCCACTCCAAGAACAAGCCCCTGGGCACGGACATCGACCTTGCCCGCATCGCGAAGCTCACGCCGGGCTTCACGGGCGCGGACCTCGCGAACCTCATGAACGAGGCGGCGCTTCTGGCCGCGCGGCGCCACAAGGACGTCGTCGGCATGCCCGAGATAGAGGAGTCCATGGAGCGCGTCATCGCCGGCCCCGAGAAGAAGGGCCGCGTGATGAGCCAGAAGGAGCGCACCACGATCGCCTTCCACGAGAGCGGCCACGCCCTGGTGGGCCACGTGCTGGAGAACAGCGACCCCGTGCACAAGATCAGCATCATCAGCCGCGGCCGCGCGCTGGGCTACACCATGCAGCTGCCGGAGGAGGACCACTTCCTGGAGACCCGCGACGGCATGCTCGACCAGATCGCCGTGCTTCTGGGCGGCCGCACCGCGGAGGAGCTGTTCTGCGACGACATCACGACGGGCGCGAGCAACGACCTGGAGCGCGCCACGAAGATCGCGCGCTCCATGGTCACGGTGTACGGCATGAGCGACGAGCTGGGCGCGCAGGTGTTCAGCGAGCCGCAGCACGAGGTGTTCCTGGGTCGCGACTACACGAACCACCACGACCTTTCCGCCGAGACGTCCAAGCGCATCGACGACGAGGTGGAGCGCATCATGCGCCAGGCCCACGTCCGCGCGCGCGAGGTGCTCGAGGCCCGCACCGACCAGATGCGCACGATGGCGAGCGTGCTGCTTGACCGCGAGACCGTCGAGGGCGACGCCGTGAACGCGCTTTTGGACGACGAGTGGGACGCCTACCTCGCCGCCCACCCGGAGGAGGCCTCCGCGGGCGAGAAGGACGCGGCGCCTTCCGCCGAGGCGCCCGCCCGGGGCGACGCGGCCGGCGCCGCCTGCCCGGCGGACCCAAACGTGAATGCCGCGGACGCGCAGGCGCCCGCCCAGAGTGAGGAGAGCTAATGGCCATCAACCAGAAGAGCTACGACTACGGCGCGGCGAAGTCCTCCATCCGCGAGATCGCGGCGTACGGCGCGGCGCGCAAGGCCCAGATCGGCGCGCAGAACGTGTTCGACTTCAGCCTGGGCAACCCGTCCGTCCCCGCGCCGGACGCGGTGCGCGCCTCCATCGTCAGGAACGCGGCGCTCCCGGCGTCGCAGCTGCACGGCTACACGCCGGCCGCCGGCCTGCCCGCGGCGCGCCAGGCGGTCGCGGACTCGCTCAACCGCAGGTTCCAGACATCGTACGAGCCGGGCGACCTGTACCTTACCTGTGGCGCGGCCGCGGCCATCAGCATCACGCTGCACGCGATCGTGAACCCCGGCGACGAGGTCATCGTGATAGCGCCGTACTTCCCGGAGTACCGCGTCTGGATCGAGACCGCGGGTGCCACGTGCGTGGAGGTCATGGCGGACGCCACCACGTTCCAGGTTGACACGGCCGCGGTGGACGCGGCGATCACGCCCAACACCAAGGCCGTCATCATCGACTCGCCCAACAACCCCGTGGGCGCCGTCTACACCAGACGTACGCTCCTCTCGCTCGCGTCGGTCCTCTCCGGCCGCAGCGATGAGCTGGGACATCCCATCTACCTGGTGTCCGACGAGCCGTACCGCGAGATCACCTACGGCGCGGAGGTTCCGTGGGTGCCCGCGATCTATGACCGCACCATCGTGTGCTACTCGTACTCCAAGTCGCTCAGCCTGCCGGGCGAGCGCATCGGCTGGACGCTGGTGCCGAACACCAACCCCGACCACGACGAGCTGGTGCTTGCCGTCGCGGGCGCGGGCCGCAAGCTCGGCTTCGTGTGCGCGCCGGCGCTGTTCCAGCGCGTGCTGATAGACTGCGTCGACGAGCCCACCAACGTGGAGGCGTACGCGCGCAACCGCGAGGCGCTCGCAGGCGGCCTGCGCAGGCTCGGCTACACCTGCATCGAGCCGGAGGGTGCGTTCTACCTGTGGGTCAAGTCGCTGGAGCCCGACGCGGAGGCGTTCTTCAGGCGCGCCCGCGACCTGGAGCTCCTGCCCGTGCCGTCAAACAGCTTCGGCTGCGAGGGCTGGGTGCGCCTGGGCTACTGCGTCTCGTACGAGACCATCGTGGGCTCCATGCCCGCGTGGCAGAAGCTCGCCGAGTCGTACCGCTAGGGGCGACGTCGATGCTGCGCAACAACCGCACGCACGCCCGCACCTGCGGCGACTGCCGCTTCATGACGGAGCGCATGGGCGTCCTGCGCACACACTGCGAGTGCCTGGAGCCCAGCCAGTCGGGCCGTCGCGTGGGCGAGAAGGACGCGGCCTGCCCGTTGTTTGCGGGCCACATGGTGAAGCCCGGCCCCAGCCTGGCGGAGCTTCTGGGCGCGGACACCCGCCGTGCCGTGGGCGAGCTCACGTCCGAGAAGCCCGCGCGTACGGGGCGCCGCGGGACGGGGACCACCGGCGCCGCCGCCGCGGCCGGCGCCCCGGCCAACGCGGATGCCGCGCCCGCCACCGCGGACGAGGCGGACCTCGCCGCGCTCGAGGCGCGCGCCCAGGCCGCGGAGGCACGCGCGCAGGCGCTCGAGGCAAAGGCCGCACTCGCGGAGGCCCGCGCACGAGCCAGCCGCGGCGGGCGGGCATCCGGCCGCTAGGGGAGTCCGGCCGCCAGGGAGGAAGACATGCTGCACATAGCCTGCGACGTCCACACGCACACGATCTTCTCGCGCCACGCGTACTCCACCATAGAGGAGAACGTGCGTGCCGCGGCGGAGATGCGCGTCGAGCTCCTGGGCTCGACGGACCACTTCAGCGCGATGGTCCACCCCGCGATCGACGGGGAGTACGACCTGCGTGATTTCCAGCACTTCCTGAACGTGCACAGCTGGCCGCGCATCTGGAACGGCGTGCGGCTGCTGCATGGGGTCGAGGCGGACATCGTGGATGTGGACGGCCACCTGTTTGGGCACGACATCGTGTGCGGGCGCGACATCACGGGTCGCGCGCTGCGCCGTCCCATCAACCTGAAGGAGCGCGTGCTCGACGAGTGCGACTACGTGATCGCGAGCGTGCACGACAGGTCGTGGGCGGAGGGCGCGAGCCTGGCCCAGACCACGGAGTGCTACGTGCGCGCGCTCGAGGACCCCAAGGTGCTGATCCTAGGGCACACGGGACGCTCCGGCATGCCGTACGACCTGGGCGAGGTGCTTACCGTCGCGAAGGAGCGCGGCAAGCTGATAGAGATAAACGAGGCCACGTTTGGCGACCACCCCTCCGCGCGGCAGAGCTGCCGCCGGATCGCGGAGCGCTGCGCGGAGATGGGCGTCATGATCTCCACCGGCACGGACGCGCACATATCGTACGGAATAGGCCGCTTCGACCACGTCCGCTCCATGCTGGAGGAGATCCGCTTCCCGCAGAAGCTCGTGGCCACGCGCGACGCCCAGACGTTCCTGGACGTGCTGGGGCGCGCCATCGGCCGGCCGGACGGGCTGTAGCGGGCCGCGCCTCGGCCGGCGCCGGGCCTACGCCCTGATCGTCAGCTCCACGGGGCAGTGGTCGGACCCGTACACGTCGTCCAGAATGCGCGCGCCCGTCACGCGGTCAAATGCGCGGTCGCTCACCAGGAAGTAGTCGATGCGCCATCCGGCGTTGCGCTCGCGTGCGCGCATGCGGTAGCTCCACCAGCTGTACGCACCCTCGAGCGTGGGGTTCAGCGTGCGGAACGTGTCCGTGAAGCCCGCGTCCAGGAGCTTGCCAAAGCTTGCGCGCTCCTCGTCCGAGAAGCCCGCGTTCTCGTGGTTGGTCGCCGGGTTCTTAAGGTCGATCTCCTCGTGTGCCACGTTGAAGTCGCCGCACGTCACGACGGGTTTCTGCCTGTCGAGCCCCTGCAGGAACTCGCGGAAGCGCTCGTCCCACACCATGCGCTCGTCCAGGCGCGCGAGGCCCTGCTTCGAGTTGGGCGTGTACACGTCCACAAACCAGAAGCCCTCGAACTCCAGCGCGCACACGCGGCCCTCGTCGTCGGCCACGGGGCTGCCGATCTGGCGAATCACCTTAAGCGGCTCCGCGCGGCTGAACACGGCGGTGCCGGAGTACCCCTTGCGCTCCGCTGAGCTCCACACCTGCGTGTAGCCGGGCAGGTCGAGCTCGAGCTGCCCCTCCTGCATCTTCGTCTCCTGCAGCGCGAACACGTCCGCGTCCAGCGCGTCGAACACCTGCATGAAGCCGGGCTCCTTCTTCATGACGGCGCGCAGCCCGTTCACGTTCCACGAGACGAGCCTCAGCTCGCGCTCGCCGGCCGCCTTTGGGGCGCTGGCGGTCTCGTTGGTGTCAGCCATGTCTCTCCTTCGTGGGCGCACCGCGCCCGTCGGGTCCGTTGGGTTTCTCGTCTTGCGTTAGCGCTGCGGTACTCGCCCTAGCGCTCGTCCTGCGGCGCCTTCCAGTTGGGGTCGCCAAACAGGAACTCCTTGTACCGGGGCATGTCGCGCCTCGCCTGCGCCTCGCCCAGGGCGTATGCGGTCTTGAGCGCCACCGGGTCGAGCGTCGTGCTCTTCACGGGCATCATGTCCGGGCGGATCACCAGGCAGCGGCCCTCGCGCTCCATCTGCGCAATGCGGTCCAGCTCCGCGTTGTAGCGCTCGGAGCGAGTGAGAAGGGCCTCCCTCACGTATGGGTGCTCGCTCCCAAACCGGAGGGTCGCGTCCTTCTCGCCCCTCGAGGGCGGCTCCTTGCGATATCCCGCCGGGCGCGTCGCCACCAGCAGGAAGCGGGTGTAGCCGGCGCGCTCCGCCATGAACAGCGGGATGCCCGCGCCTTCGCCCAGGCCTCCGTCCAGGTACGTGACGCCACCTATGGGCTGGGGCTTCATCAGGACGGGGAGCGAGGAGCTCGCGCGGACGCACGCCATGAGGTCCTGCCACGTGGGCATGTCCTCGCGCGTGAACACGCGCGTCCTGCCCGTGTCGCGCTCGAAGGCGGAGACCGCCACGCGCGCCGGGTTCGCCTGGAACGTGTCCCAGTCAAACGGAAGGCTGCCGTCCTCCACGCAGCCCTCGTACAGGTAGTCCGCGTTGAAGTAGCGCGTGCCGCGCAGGATGGAGCCAACGCCCGCCGCCGGTGCGCCCGACCCCTCGAACCCCATGAACGCGTTTCTCACGCGCCGCGCGTCGCGGCTGAGGTAATCGACCGCGTGGCTGGAGCCCGCAGAGATCCCGCATACAAAGTCGAAGTATATGCCCTCGGCCAGCAGGGCGTTTGCAAAGGCCGCGGTGTACGCCGCGCGATAGCCGCCGCCTTCGAACACCAGGGCCGTCTTGTGCACGTTGTTTGTGAGTGGTGCCATGTCGCCGCCTTACGTCGGGTGCCAATGCCTCAACCTTACCCGTTTGCCGCCCGCGCCCGCACCAGAACCGACCCCGGCGCACCAAAGTGCTACGGTAGGCACAGTCACGAGGAGGCAGACATGGGCAAGACGATCACGGACCCAAGGCTCGCCGCGCAGGAGCTGAGGAAGCTCACGGACGCGTCGGCGCACACGGTGTTCTTTGGCGGGGCAGGCGTTTCCACCGCAAGCGGGATCCCGGACTTCCGAAGCGAGAACGGCCTGTACAACCAGCACTTCTCGTCCAAGTACTCCCCGGAGGAGCTTTTGAGCCACCACCTGTGGAAGCAGGACCCGGATGCGTTCTACGACTTCTATCGCAAGATGATGTGCGCGCCGGACGCCAGGCCTAACCAGGCGCACGTAAAGCTTGCGCAGCTGGAGCGCGAGGGCAGGCTCGACGCCATCGTGACCCAGAACATCGACGGCCTGCACCAGGCCGCGGGCTCCAAGAACGTGATCGAGCTCCACGGCTCGACCCACCGCAACCACTGCGTGGACTGCGGCGCCGCGTACGACCAGGAGTGGATGCTTTCCACCACCGGCGTGCCGCGCTGCACGCGCTGCGGCGGCATCGTGAAGCCGGACGTGGTGCTGTACGAGGAGTCCCTGGACGAGAAGGACATAGAGGCCGCGGTCATGGCCATAAGCCACGCCGACCTCCTCATCATTGGCGGCACGTCGCTTGTGGTGTACCCGGCGGCCGGGCTGGTGCAGTACTTCAGGGGCTCGCACCTTGCCATCGTGAACCTGGAGCCCATCGCGCAGGATTGCGCGGCAGACGTGGTTTGTGCCTGCGACATAGCAAAGGCGTTCGATTGGTAGGCCGCAAGCGGTTACAATCTTTGGGAACACTCCGGGGCGTGCGCGCGTGCGCGGCGCCCCTTGACCTTGACCCGTTTGGAAGGTGTACCCATGCTTCGTGAGGACTACTCCACCTGGCGCTGCGGCCAGCACGTGCTGTCGCTGGCACGCCCGCGCGTCATGGGCATCCTCAACGTCACGCCGGACTCGTTCAGCGACGGGGGAGAGAACACAGACCCCGCGGCCGCCGTGGAGCGCGCGCTGCAGATGCTGGACGAGGGCGCGGACATCATCGACGTGGGCGGCGAGTCAACGCGCCCGGGTGCCAAGCCGGTGACGCCGGAGGAGGAGGCGCACAGGATCGTGCCCGTGATTCGTGGGATCCTCTCCAAGGCCCCCACGGCCATCATATCCGTGGACACGCGCCACGCCGCCGTGGCAAAAATCTGCGTGCGGCTGGGCGTCTCCATCCTGAACGACGTGACCGGCTTTACGGACCCGGCCATGGTCCAGGTGGCCGCGGAGAGCGACTGCGGCTGCATCGTGATGCACTGGAACAAGCTGGGCGGGCCGGTCACGCGGCGCATGGTGCAGCTTGACTCCGAGCGCCCCGCGCGCGTGCGCCGTACCGTGCCCACGAGCACCAGGCGCTTCACGCTGCCGGAGGCCGCCCCCGTCATGAGGGAGATCATGGGCTTTCTGGGCGACCAGGCGCGCGTGCTCATGCGTGCCGGCGTCAGCCACGACCGCATCTGCATAGACCCGGGCCCCGGCTTCGACAAGACGTACGACCAGGACGTGGTGATCCAGCGTGCCACGCGCAAGCTCGTCTCGATGGGCTATCCCGTGCTGAACGCCGTCTCGCGCAAGCGCTTCGTGGGCGCGGTGTCTGGCGTCAAGGACGCGCGGGACCGCGACTTTGCCACGACGGGCATCGCGCTCGCGGCCGTGGAAAGCGGCGCGCGCGTGCTGCGCGTGCACGACGTCGCCGGTGTCTGCCAGGCGCTGGACACGTACTGGGCCGTCACGAAGGCGGACCCGCGGCAGGGCTTCGTCTCTATTGGCTCGAACGTGGGCGACCGGCTCGAGAACCTGTCCCGCGCCGTGCGCCTGATAAACGAGATTCCCATGACGTGCGTCGTCCAGGCGAGCCACGCGTACGAGACGCAGCCCGCCTACGGCATCGAGACGAGCGTGGTGAACGCGGTGGTCGAGATCAGGACCGAGCTTGCGCCCATCGTGCTGATAGATCGCCTGCTTGACATAGAGACGCAGCTGAAGCGCATGCGCGACCCGCGCCTTGCCGGCCATGGCCCGCGCACCATAGACTGCGACCTGTGCTTTGTGGAGGACGAGGAGCACGCCGGCCCCAAGCTGACGCTGCCCCACCCGCACCTGGGCGAGCGCGACTACGTGCTGGTCCCCATGGAGGACCTCATGCACGACCCCGTGCGCTACCTCATGCACGCCGGCGTGCCGGTGTACGCGCCGGAGGACCGCGTGGGGCACGTGGTGGCCGAGGTGGGTGAGCTGGATTGGCAGTAGCGACTCCCGACGGCGCCGACGGCCACGAGCGCGCCGCGGAGCGCGTGCTTGCCAGCACGACGGTGCGCCCGGACGTGCCGATGCAGATGTACACCTGCCTGCCGCAGGTGCTGGCCCTGGGCCTCGCGCGGGCGCTTGCCGCCGCGGGCCTTCCCGGCGCGCGCGTGGCCTGGCCAAACGCCGTGGCCGTGGACGGGGAGCCGGTGCTTCGCGTGGACGTGCGCGCCGGCTACGACGAGGGTATGTTCGGCAGCTGCGACGTGGTGCTTCTTGCGGGGGACGACCGCGCCTTGCCCAGGGGAGAAGAGCTTGCCCGCGCCCTTGAGCAGGCGTCCGCCCAGTGGGAGGACCGCCTGCGCCGCGCCTGCGTGGTCGCAGGCCCCTTGGCGCCGCTCTTGGACGACTACTTCGAGACGATGGACGCCGCGAACGAGCGCGTGGAGGTGGTGTACCCCAACGGCCGCGTCGCCGCGCGCGGCGTGCTGGCCGGGCTCGACGTGTGGGGTCGCGCCAGCGTGCGCACGGACTCCGGCCGCGAGTTGAGCATCTCGCCGGAGCAGGCGTCCATCCGCCGCGAGCCCTAGCCGTTGATGTCGCGCTGCCTGCGGGCGGCGCGCTTCTCGTTTCTGTGGCGCCAGATCAGGTAGATGCCGCGAACGGTGAGGTTGGGGTCGACGGTGTCGAACACGTCCGTCGCGCCAGAGACGATGCTTGCGAGGCCGCCCGTGCCCACGACGGTGGTGCCTGGCTCGGCGAGCTCGGCCTTGATGCGCGCGACGAGGCCCTCCACCTGCGCCGCCGCGCCGATCACGATGCCGGACTGCACCGCGGTCTCCGTCGTGGTGCCAAGCGCGTGAGGCGGCACCACCAGGGGCACGCTCGACAAGCGCGCCGCGTGGCTGAAGAGCGACTGCGCGGAGGAGAGCACGCCCGGCATGATGGCCCCGCCGCGAAACGCGCCGGCGGCGTCCACCACGTCGATGTTGGTGGCGGTGCCGAAGTCCACCACGATCACGGGCGAGCCGTAGCGCTCGCGCGCGGCGACGGCGTTTGCGATGCGGTCCGAGCCCACCTGGTGCGGGTCTGGCATGTCGATGCGGATGCCGCAGTCGCGCGTGGCGTCTACCAGCAGCACGTCCTCCGCCATGAGGAGGTTGGACATCATGTACTGCCACTCCTGCGTGAGGATGGGCACGACGCTCGCGATGGCGACGTCCGTCACGCTCTGCAGCGTGAGGCCGAACATGAGGAAGTAGCCGTACAGGCGCTCGTGCAGCTCGTCGGCGGTGTCGGTGTGGTCCGTCGCCATGCGCCACTGGCGCCGGAGGGTGCCGTCGGTGTCGAACAGGCCGAGCGTCGTCTGGGTGTTGCCTACGTCCACGGTAAGGAGCATGGGGTGCCTCCGGGTCTTGTCGCACGGGTTTCTAGCGCCTAGTCTACAGGGTGCGAAGGCGCCGTGGCGACGAAAGCGCCATTTCTTCTCCACAACACGCCTATGGGGAATCTGATACACTCCTATAGCTTGACGCCCTGATTGGAACCAGGGCTACCATCCTCGCCTGGTCGGAAACCAGGCCTACCAAAGGAGTCCCAGTATGAAGCAAGGCATCCATCCTAACTACGTGGAGTGCACCGTCCGCTGCACCTGCGGCAACACCTGGGTCACCCGCTCCACCAAGAGCGAGATGACCATCGACCTCTGCGACAAGTGCCACCCGTTCTACACCGGCCAGCAGAAGCTCGTCGACACCGGCGGACGCGTCCAGCGCTTTGCCAACAAGTTCGGTGGCGCCGCCGCCGCCCAGCTCAAGGCCGCCGAGGCCGCGAAGGCCGCCAAGGCCGCGAAGGCCGCCGAGCTCGCCGCTGCCAAGAAGGCCGCCAAGGAGGCCAAGGCCGCCGAGAAGGCCAAGCGTGCCGCCGAGTACGCGAAGAAGGCCGAGGCCGAGGCTGCCAAGCAGGCTGCCAAGGCTGCCGCCGAGGCCGAGACCGCTGCCGAGACCGTCGAGGCCGCGGCTGCCGACGCCGAGGCTCCTGCCGCGGAGTAGGCTCCGGCTTGATAGCGGCGCGCCGGGTCGTTGGCGTGCCGCAGCGCATGAGCATGAGGGGAGGTCGACTTTGGTCGGCCTCCCCTTTTGCGTGCGGGTGCGGGCGCGGGTACAATGCCGGTGCAGGCCCGCCGCCCGCGGCAACCGTCACGCAAGAGAGGTGCAGCCATGGCCGAAGAAGCCTCAACCATACGCACGGACGTCCTCATCGTGGGCGCAGGCCCCGCCGGAATCTTCACGGCGCTTGGCCTGCTGCGACGGGGCGACCGCCGGTCCATCACCATGGTGGAGAAGGGCCTGCCCATCGAGCGGCGCCGTTGCCCGCGAGAGGCAACCGGCCACTGCGCGGGATGCGCCCCCTGCCGGATCACCACGGGCTTCTCGGGAGCCGGCGCGTTCAGCGACGGGAAGCTCTCGCTCTCGCCCGAGGTGGGCGGCGACCTTCCGCAGCTCGTGGGGACGGACGTCGTGGCGGATGGCATCTCGCGCGTGGACGACATCTACCTGGGGCTGGGCGCAGACCCGCACGTGGAGGGCGTCGGGCATCCCAAGAGCGTCGCGGACATCCGCCGCCGCGCCATCAAGGCCGGCCTCAAGCTGGTCGACTGCCCCATCCGCCACCTGGGGACGGAAAAGGCGCAGCAGATCTACGCGCGCGTGGAGCGCGAGCTGCTGGACGCGGGCGTGAGGGTCCTGTTTGAGCACGAGTGCCTCGAGGTGCTGGTGCAGGGCGAGAAGTGCCTGGGCGCCGTCGTGGCGCCCACCGGCCGGCCGCAGGCCCAGACAAAGATCCTGGCCGCCGAGACCGTAGTCGCCACCGGCCGGCGCGGCGCGCTCTGGTTTGACGAGATGTGCGCGGAGCACGGCATCAGCCACGCCCCCGGCCCCGTTGACCTGGGCGTTCGCGTTGAGGTTCGCAACGAGGTGATGGAGGACGTCAACAACGTCCTGTACGAGTCCAAGCTCGTGGGCTACCCGGCGCCGTTTCGCAACAAGGTGCGCACGTTCTGCCAGAACCCCGGCGGCTTCGTGAGCCAGGAGAACTACGACGGAGGCCTCGCCGTGGTGAACGGCCACTCGTACAAGGAGCGCAAGAGCCCCAACACCAACCTGGCCGTGCTGGTATCGTTCAACTTCCGCCAGCCGTTCCACGAGCCCATCGCCTACGCCCAGCACGTCGGGCGCCTCATGAACATGCTCGGCGCCGGCCACATCCTGGTGCAGCGCTTTGGCGACGTGCTGGAAGGCAAGCGCACGTGGCCCAAGGAGCTCAGCCGCTCCAACGTGGTGCCCACGCTCGCGGACGCGGAGGCCGGCGACATCACGGCCGCGATGCCGTACCGCGCCATGACAGAGATCGTGGCGTTCATGCAGGCCGTCGACCTGGTGGTCCCCGGCTTTGCCGCGGACGAGACCCTGCTGTACGCGCCGGAGCTCAAGTTCTACAGCAACCGCGTGGTGATGGATAAGCACCTGGACACCAACGTCGCCGGCCTGCACTGCCTGGGCGACTCGTCCGGCTGGACGCGCGGCCTCATGATGTCCAGCGTGATGGGCCTGCTCATGGGAGAAGAGCTCTCGTCCCGCTAGGGTCGCCGCCGGGGTCGCGCGCCCTTCTCGCCCGTGGCGCCGGGCCGTGCGACCTGCTGGCGCGCCGGCTGCCGGGGCGCCTACTGGCGCTGGAGCGTGAACGTGTCCGTGTACGTGGCCGTCGCGTCGTACGGTATGAGCAGGAACGACTCCTTCGACGTGTGGCTGCACGTGACGCGCGCGACGGCGCGGTCCGCATTGTCGGCAGACCCAAAGCCCACGACCACAGAGATCGTGCCGCGCGCGTCCTCGGGCGTCGTGAGCTCGAACGCGTACGTGCTGCGCGTGGGGTCGTCCACCGGGTCAAGGCGCTCGCCCTCAAACGTGACGCCGCTTATGGCCTCGTCGCCGTCGCTCGCGTCCGCGTCCTGCTGCGGCGCGGCGTGGTAGTGCGCGACGCAGCCCAGCGTGCCAGTTACGCGGCGCGAGCCGTTGGACAGCGCGTCGATCGTGATGGAAAGCGTCTGCCCCTGCGCGCCAAAGCACCTGGCGCCGGAGGCATCCTGGCTCTGGAACGTGCCCGTCCACGTGCCCACCACGGGCGAGAGGCTCGTGCGCCGCGCGCCCTTGCTTGCGCTTGCCTTGCGAAGCTCCCACGAGCCGCTTGCGGCCGCAAAGGAGAAGTGCGCGTCCACGTTGCATTCCAGCGCTTGGTAGCCGCGTCGCCGCACCAGGCGAATGCGGACGTCCTGCTGCTGACGCTTGCGGTCAAAGGTTGACTTCTTTATGGTGACGTCCGCGTCTTGGTACAGCGTGGCAAGGCTTTTCTTGCTGCTGCCTGAAGACGCGTCCGCCTTGGCCAGGATCGCACCCACGCCCGCGCGAATGCGCGTGCGAGAAACGCCGCGCGTCGCCGCGAAGGATGCCGCGCCGTCCAGCCGGCACACGTCCAGCCGCCATGCGCCGTCCGCGTCGCGCTCGTACGTGAGGCTCGCGGGCGCCGTTGCGCGCACGCGCCCGCTCTGGTACGTGACGTCCGCCATAACGACGAGCCTGCCTGCCACGGAGCTCCGGCCGCGCACCTTCGCGTCGGTGGCAACAAGGTCTTCCGCCACGTCGAACGCGCCGGCGCTCCAGTCCGGCGCGGGTGCGTGCGCCACGGCGTCGCGCTCCACGCGCGCGTCGTCCGGGCCGCCCAGAAGTCCCAGGCCCGCGGCCACGACCGTGGCAACGCACAGCGCCACGGCGAGAAGGACCGCCGCCGTTGCCGCACGGTGGTGCCGCACGGCATCCCACGCGCTTCTCGCCCAGGCGCGCGCCTTGCGCGCGAGAGGCGTCGCGGTTGCCGCGGGTGCGGCTGCGGAGGCTGCGGGCGTCGCCTGCGTCGCGGTCTTATCGCGGCCGTCGGCCTCCGCGGGGGAGGGGCGGCTCTGCGTGCGCTGCGCGTCGTCCGGCGTGGGCGACGCGTTCTTGCCGTTGTCTTGCATGGGCCTCAGCTCCCTCCCTCGCACGTGCCGTGCGCGAACAGTTTCTCACAGTTTCCTGCGGCGGGCGCGCGGCGCCGGCCTCGCACGGTGGTGGCAGGGCGCCCGCCCGCACCGGAGCGTGGGGTCCGTGCGGGCGTGCATCGTGGACGGGCTGTGCACCGCCGACCTGCGTGAATACAAAACGCGCCGTGGTGGTATCCTCAAAAGGCTGAACACTTCCGCCGCGCCACCGCGCACGCGCCGCGGCATCCTGAAGGAGAGGGAAATGAGAGACAAGCTAGAGAGGCTCATCGCGGCGTACGCGGAGCTCGAAAAGAAGATGATGGACCCCTCCGTCGTGAGCGACCCCAAGGAGTACGCACGCGTCGCGAAGGAGCACGCGAACCAGGCGGAGCTCGTGGCGAAGGCGAAGGAGTACCTGCAGGCGCTTGACGACATCGAGGCCGCGAAGGAGATGCTGCGCGAGGCCGATGCCGACGAGAAGGAGATGCTGCAGGAGGACATCTCTGCCAATGAGGAGAAGATCCCCGGCCTGGAGGAGGAGATCAAGTACCTGCTGATCCCGGCCGATCCCAACGACGACAAGAACACCATCGTCGAGATCCGCGCCGGCGTCGGCGGCGACGAGGCCGCGATCTTCGCGGGCGACCTGTACAACATGTACGAGCGCTTCGCCGCAGGCCGCGGCTGGAAGATCGAGGTGCTGAGCTCGAGCCCCGGCGAGGCCGGCGGCTTCAAGACCATCGAGTTCAAGGTCACGGGCGAGAAGGTCTACTCCGTCATGAAGTTCGAGAGCGGCGTGCACCGCGTGCAGCGCATTCCGAAGACCGAGAGCCAGGGCCGCATCCAGACCTCGACCGCGACCGTGGCGGTGCTGCCCGAGGCCGAGGACATCGACATCGAGATCAAGGACGAAGACCTGCGCGTCGACACCTACTGCGCGTCCGGCCCCGGCGGCCAGGGCGTGAACACCACGTACTCCGCCGTGCGCATCACCCACCTGCCCACGAACACCGTGGTGCAGTCGCAGGACCAGCGCTCCCAGATCCAGAACCGCGCCGTGTGCATGGAGATGCTCCGCGCGCGCCTGTACCAGATGGAGCTCGAGCGCCAGCAGGCCGAGCAGGGCGCGGAGCGCATGAGCCAGATCGGCCACGGCAACCGCTCCGAGAAGATCCGTACGTACAACCAGCCGCAGGACCGCGTGACGGACCACCGCATCGGCTTCAACAGCACGTACACGGGCGTGCTGCAGGGCGACAAGCTGTCCGAGGTGATCGAGGCGCTGGCGGCGGCCGAGCGTGCCGAGAAGCTCGCGCAGTCGGTGTGACGTTCTTCTCGCCAGCCTTGCGTTTGCCTTTGGGCCGCGGCTAGGCCGCACGGGCGTTTTTGCGGGGCTTGCACCTGCCTTTACGCCGTTCACACAATGCGCATGCGAGCGCGGGTCCGCGTCGGGCGGGCCCGCGCTTTGCCGTAGAATGGCGCGGTACAAGACGGATTGCCGCGGGGGCCGGGCCCGCGCGGCGCGATTGCGAGGGTGCCGATGGCGGAGCAGGAGACCTGGACCATACAACGCATGCTGGACTGGACCATTGGCTACTTGGGCCGCAAGGGCGACGAGCGCCCGCGCCTGTCCGCGGAGTGGATGCTGGGCTCGGTCACGGGGCTCTCGCGCGTGCAGATATACACGAGCTTCGACCGGCCGCTCACGCCGGACGAGCTGCGCCGCATGCACGACGCCGTCGTGCGCCGCGGCACCGGCGCCCCGCTGCAGTACATCACCGGCGAGATGCCGTTTCGCCACATCGTGCTGCAATGCGAGGAGGGCGTGCTCATACCGCGGCCCGAGACCGAGGTCCTGGTGGACGCCGCGCTCGAGGGCGTGGACGCGGCGCGTGCCTGCGGGCGAGAAGCGCGCGTGCTCGAGGTGGGAACCGGCACGGGATGCATCGCGTGCTCCATCGCGAGCGAGCGGCGCGGCACGCACGTGGTGGCGACGGACGTCTCGCCGAAGGCGGCGGCGCTCGCGGAGCGCAACCGCGACGCGCTGGGGCTGGACGGTGCCGTCGACGTAGTGCGCTGCGACCTGGCCGACGGGGTGGACCCCGCATACATGGGCGCGCTCGACGTGCTGGTGTCGAACCCGCCGTACATTCCCTCCGCCGTGGTGCCCACGCTGCCCGCGGAGGTGGAGGCGCACGAGCCGCACCTGGCGCTGGACGGCGGCCCGGACGGGCTGGACGTGTTTAGGCGACTGCTCGAGCTTGCGCCCACGGCGCTGCGCCCCGGCGGCATGCTGTGCGTGGAGCTGTTCGAGACGAACGTGGGCGACGCGGCCGAGCTCTGCCGCCAGCAGGGCGGCTGGGCCTCGGTCGAGGTGCGGCAGGACCTCACGCACCGGCCACGCGTGCTGGTGGCCGTGCGCGAGGGCGACCTTGCCTCCACGGTGGACGCCCGGACGGAGCGCGCGCTCGAGCTGCGCGAGAAGGTGGTCAGGGTGGACCAGGCCGCACCGGACGCCGCGGCCGTCAGGCGCGGGGGCAACGTCCTTCTCGCCGGGGGCGTGGTCGTGGTCCCCACGGACTCCGTGTACGGCATCGGCTGCGCGGCGACGCCACACAACCCCGGCCATGTGCGCACGTTTGCCATAAAGCACCGCGACCTTGCGCAGACGCTGCCGTGGCTCGTGGCGGACGCGGAGGACCTGGACCGCTTTGGGCGCGACGTGCCGGCGTGGGCGTACCGCCTGGCCGAGCGCTGGTGGCCGGGCGCCCTCACGCTGGTGGTGAAGGCGAGCGCCGCCGTCCCCGCGGAGTACGTGCGCTCACAGGACGGCACGATCGCGCTGCGCCTGCCGGATTCCAACCTCGTGCGCGCGCTCGCGCGCCACGTTGGCTGCCCGCTTGCCATCACGAGCGCGAACACGCACGGAGAGGCCGCGGCCACCAGCGGGTCCGGCCTGGAGGAGCGCATCGTGCGCGAGGCGGACCTCACGTTCGACGCGGGTCCGGCACCCATCGCCGTCGCGTCCACCATCGTGGGCTGCACGGGGGAGGATCCCGTCGTGTACCGCGAGGGGGCCATTCCCGCGGCGGACATCATGGAGTGCGCCCGCGGCTAGGCGCCGCCTGCGGGCTGTGACAATCCGCCCGGCTCGCACCACCCCCGCGCCGCCATGCGCTATCGTGGTGGTTACAGAGAACGCCCATACCAGAAGGAGCATGCATGAAGATCGCAATCGCATCCGACCACGCCGGTTTCTGCCAGAAGCCCGCGATGGTCGAGTACCTCAAGAGCCTTGGCCACGAGGTGATCGACTTTGGCCCGCAGAGCGCGGACCGCGTAGACTATCCGGACTTCGCGGACAAGGTGGCCCGCTCAGTCGCGGCCGGCAAGGCGGAGCGCGGCGTGCTCATCTGCGGCACCGGCATCGGCATGGCGCTCACGGCGGACAAGGTGGCCGGCGTCCGCGCCGCCGTCATCCAGTCGCCGCTGTTCGCGCACCTCTTCCGCGAGCACAACGACGGCAACGTCGTGTGCATGTCCGGCCGCTTCACGCCGTTCGACGTCAACAAGGCCATCGTGGACGAGTTCCTCACGACCGAGTTTGGCGGCGGCCGCCACGCTGGCCGCGTCCAGAAGATCATGCGCGAGGACGACCCAGGCTTCGGCGGCGTGGAGTGCTAGGGCACCGGCAAGGTTAAATCTGCGTGGAGGGCGATCGACTGCGGCCGGTCGCCCAACTCTTACGGGCGTATACAGTTCTTGGGCGCCACGCTCGCGGCGCCCGCACCGGCAGGCAGTCGGATGGCAACAAGACGTGGAGGTAACCCAGCATGTACCTTGAGCACCTGAGGCAGGAAGACCCCGAGGTCGCGGCCTGCGTGGACGACGAGCTCCAGCGCCAGCGCGACTCCATCGAGCTCATCGCGTCCGAGAACTTCGTCTCGACCGCCGTGATGGAGGCCGTCGGCTCGCCGCTCACCAACAAGTATGCCGAGGGCCTTCCCGGCAAGCGCTACTACGGTGGCTGCTGGGCGGTCGACAAGGTCGAGAACCTGGCCATCGAGCGCGTGAAGCGCCTGTTTGGCAGCGAGTTCGCCAACGTGCAGCCGCACTCCGGCGCGCAGGCCAACTACGCGGCCGAGTCCGTGTTCGCCAAGCCCGGCGACACCATCATGGGCATGGACCTCTCCAACGGCGGCCACCTCACCCACGGCTCCAAGGCAAACTACTCCGGCAGGCTGCACGAGGTCGTCTCGTACGGGCTCGACCCCAAGACGGAGCGCATCGACTACGACGACGTCGCCGCGAAGGCCGAGAAGTGCCACCCCACGCTGATCATAGCGGGTGCCAGCGCCTATCCCCGCATTATCGACTTCGAGCGCTTCGCCCAGATCGCGCATGATAACGGCGCGGCGCTCATGGTCGACATGGCGCACATCGCGGGCCTCGTCGCGACGGGCGCGCACCCCAGCCCCGTCCCGTACGCGGACGTCGTCACGTCCACCACGCACAAGACCCTGCGTGGCACGCGTGGCGGCATCATCCTGTGGAACAACTCTGACTACACCAAGCGCCTGAACTCCGCGGTCTTCCCCGGCTCGCAGGGCGGTCCCCTCGAGCATGTCATCGCCGGCAAGGCCGTTGCGTTCGGCGAGGCTCTCAAGCCGGAGTTCGCCACCTACATCGAAAACGTCTGCAAGAACGCGAAGGCGCTCGGCCGCGGCATGCAGTCCAAGGGACTGCGCCTCGTGACGGGCGGCACGGACAACCACCTGCTGCTCGTGGACCTCACACCCGCGAAGGACATCACCGGCCGCGACGCGGAGCAGGCGCTCGAGCGCGTCGGCATCACCGTCAACAAGAACACCATCCCCGGCGAGCAGCGCTCCCCGTTCGTCACGAGCGGCATCCGCGTGGGTTCGGCCGCCATCACGACGCGCGGCTTCTCGGAGGAGGAGTGCGAGAGGGTCGGCCAGCTCATCGGCAAGACCGTGTTCGCGCTCCAGAACGACGAGGGCTTCAAGATTGACGACGTCAAGGCCGAGGTCGCCCAGATGCTCGCGCGCCACCCGCTCTATCCGGAGCTCGCGTAGCGCCGATGCGCGTGGCAGATGCGCTACCATGCTCTTGTGTCATATAGCAATCGGCCGGCCTGCGGGCAGGGCCAGGGCGCTGCGGCGCCCCAGTTGGGAGGACTCACGCATGGAGTTTGACGAGAAGCGCTTCCAGATCATCGACCACCCCCTCGTTCAGCACAAGCTGCACATCCTGAGGGACAAGAACACCTCCACGAAGGACTTCCGCGAGCTCGTGACCGAGCTTGCCGTCTTCGAGGGCTACGAGGCCATGCGTGACCTCCCGCTCGAGGACGTCGAGGTCGAGACCCCGCTCGAGAAGACCACGTGCAAGCAGATCGCCGGCAAGAAGATCGCGATCATCCCCATCCTGCGTGCCGGCCTCGGCATGGTCGACGGCATCCTGACCCTCGTGCCTTCCGCGCGCGTCGGTCACGTCGGCATGTACCGCGACCCGCAGACGCACGAGCCGCACCAGTACTACTGCAAGTTCCCGCCCGCGATCGAGGACCGCACCTGCCTCATCGTCGATCCGATGCTCGCGACCGGCGGCTCGCTCACCGCGGCCATCAAGTTCCTGCGCGACGCCGGCGTGAAGGACATCCGCTGCCTCACGCTCGTCTCCGCCCCGGAGGGCGTCAAGGCCGTCCTGGACTTCGATCCGGACGTTCGCCTGTACACCTGCGCGCTCGACCGTCAGCTGAACGAGAACGCCTACATCCTGCCGGGTCTCGGCGACGCCGGCGACCGCATCTACGGCACGAAGTAGCCTGGCGCCACCAGACGGCCGGCGCCGGCAGGTGGCCGGCCGTCTCGGCACGACACGAAACGCGGGCGAGAAGAGCCATGCGCCAGAGGAGCGCGCGTTCTTCTCGCCTGGTGCTTTTTCCCTGCTTGGGACGTGTTGCCGCCGCGTGCCCGACGGCCGTGTGGCGCACATACACCTAACGTGGGGGCAGAGTAAAGTGTAGGTTTCGTAGCTTTTTTTGACTATGGTTCAAAAATTACCCTGCTCGTAAAAATGTGCGCTCAACTGCGCAAATGCTCATTTGGTCGCATCTCGCGCATTTTGGGGCCCAGCCGTTTCAATGCGGGGATTGTGGACTTTGCCCCAAATCGAACCTAAACTACAGGACGCTGACCCTATCCGGCGTATCGAGGTGTGCATGGACCAGACGCTCGCAATCGCATTGGGTGCCGCCTGCGGAATAGTTGGCGCTATTCCCTCCGGCGTCCTGTTTGAGCGGGCCCTCAAACGGGGTACAAGGGATAGCGTTAGTGTTGAGGCGGGGCTTGCCAGCACCATGGCCTCGTTTCTGTTTCTGTCGGCGGCGATTTACGTGGCGCATCTACTAATGGGGGACTACGCCCTCTCGTTCGGGTGCTCCGCAGTGGTGGTGTTCCTCGGTTTCTGGGGAATCGAGTCAGTAAAGGGCTGGAAGGCCGCGCAAGGACCTGCCTCGCCTGGAGGGAAGGACGAATAGTGAACCCGCTAGCAAGTTTGTCCAAAGAGATGGAAGAGCTCGTCAGTAGCTTCATGTCCGAGGCCATCGTTGGCAACACGACCGTTGGGCTCACGCAGTACATCTTCTTCATGCTCGTCGCGATTGCGATCCTGCTGGTCGTCGTCTTCTCGTTCAAGAAGAAGCAGTCCGCGAGCCTGGTGCCGCAGGGCTTCTTCGTGAACGGCATGGAGTACCTGGTCGAGTTCGCCCGTGACGACCTCTGTGTGAGCCTTTTGGGCGACAAGTGGAAGAAGCACTTCCCCTTCATCGCGGCGGTGTTCTTCTTCATCCTGTTCAACAACATCGTCGGCATCATCCCCGGCTGCCACCCCGGCACCGGCACGATGGGAGTCACGGCGGCGCTCGCGCTCTGCTCCTTCGTGTACTACGTCGCGGTGGGCATCAAGCGCATGGGCGTGCTCGGCTATCTCAAGAGCATGGCGCCCGCGGGCCTGCCGGGCCCCATGGCCGCGATGGTCTGGGTCATCGAGCTCTTCTCCAACCTGCTCCGCCCGATCACGCTTGCCATCCGTCTGTTCTGCAACATGTTCGCCGGACACGTTGTCATGGGCACGTTCGCCATCCTGGCGTCCCTGTTCGTCGAGCCGCTGCTGCAGGGCTTCTCTGCGGTCGCGCTTGGCCAGGCGACCGTCTCCGTGTTCTGGATCTTGCTGCTGATCATCATCTATCTGGTCGAGATTCTGGTTGCCGTCATTCAGGCGTACGTCTTTGCCCTGCTGTCGGCTGTGTACATCCAGCTCGTCGAGAACGAGTAGCGCCACTTGGTTACTCGCGGGCCCCACGCCCGCTGGTATACGTAGGTCAAGAAATCGCCCGGAAGTTGGGCGAATGACAAAGGAGGAATCGTGGGAGTCATCGGTTATGGTCTCGGCGTTATTGGTGCTGGCTTTGGCATCGGTCTCGCGGCATTCGGAGCAACTACGGCCATGGCGCGTCAGCCCGAGGTCCAGGGCCGTCTGTTCACGGTCTTTATTCTTGCGTCCGCTTTCGTCGAGGCACTCGCCCTCATCGGCTTCGTCGTCACCCTCATTTCGTAACTATCGAGAAGGACGAGCAGAGCTGAGTTGGAGGCACGTATGAACATCAACATCAAGGGGCTTTCGCGCATCGTGGGGGCATCAGCCACCACCGTCGCTGCCTCTGTGTTCGCGCCTACGCTCGCGCTTGCCGACATGCCGAGTGGTCCCGACCTTCTTCTCCCCAAGCCCGCGGAGTTCATCCCGGCGCTCATCGCGTTTCTCGTCATCTGGTTTGTGCTGGCCAAGCTCGCTTGGCCTTCCATCCTCGGGATGATGGAGAAGCGCCAGAAGAAGATTCAGGACGACCTGGATTCGGCGGCCGAGTCCAAGGCGAAGGCGGCCGAGGAGGCCAAGAGCTACGAGCAGGCGATTCGCGACGCCCACAAGGAGGCCGACAAGATCGTCGCCCAGGCCAAGCGCGAGGCTGAGGAGGAGCGCTCCCAGATTCTGGCAAAGGCGCAGCGTGAGGCTTCGGACATCATCACGAAGTCGCACGGCGCGGTCGAGTCCGAGCGCAAGAAGGCCATGATCGAGCTCTCGAGCTCCGTCGTCGACCTTTCCGTCGAGATCGCGAGCAAGGTCATCGGCAACGAGCTAAGCGAGGAGCAGCAGCGCAAGCTTGCTGAGAAGTACCTTGCGGAAGTGAGTGTCCCAGATGAGCGCTAGGCGCAGCGAAGACGAGAAGGTAGAGGCGTACTCCAGGGCCCTCATCGAGGCCGGCCGTGCCTCCGGGCGCGCGAACGTCGACCTCGTGCAGTGGGAGCATGCACGCAAGTTCTCCCCCGAGGTCCTCGAGACCCTGAGCGCGATGCGAGACGCGGATGACCTTGACCTTATTCCCAAGGTCGCCCGTCAGTACAAGCAGATCCTGGACTCGGAGGACAAGACGGTGTCCGTCACCGTCACCACGTCCGTGCCCATGGACGACGACCTCCGCGAGAAGGTTCGCGCAAAGGCCGAGAAGGACCTCAAGGCTCCCGTATATCTCGTCGAGCGCGTCGACCCTAACATCCTCGGCGGCATTGTGCTGGAGGCGCGCGGTCACCGCTATGACGCGTCCGTCAAGGCGCAGCTGACGAACATCAGGAAGACGCTCGCCTCGACCTTCGTCGGAAGTGATGAGCATGACAGATAAGATAAGCTCTACGGAGATCATGGGGGCGCTGCGAAGCAGGCTGTCCAAGATTTCCGAAACCATAGACCAGCAGGAGGCCTCCGTCGTCACGGAGGTGGGCGACGGCATCGCCCACATCTCTGGGCTGAGGACCGCAATGGCCGGCGAGCTGCTCGAGTTCACGAGCTCCGCCAATGGCAGGAGCGTGTACGGCCTCGCGCAGAACCTAGACCAGGATGAGGTTGGCGCCGTTCTGTTCGGCGACGTCGACTCCATCAAGGAGGGTGACGAGTGCCGCACCACCGGGCGCGTCATGGACATCCCCGTCGGGCACGCCATGCTCGGCCGTGTCGTGAACCCGCTCGGCCAGCCCATCGACGGCCTCGGCGCGATCGATACGACCCACCGCCGCCCCATCGAGTTCAAGGCCCCCGGCATCATGGCGCGCCAACCGGTGTGCGAGCCGGTGCAGACCGGTCTCATGGCCATTGACGCCATGGTTCCCATCGGCCGTGGCCAGCGCGAGCTGATCATCGGCGACCGCAAGACCGGCAAGACGGCAATCGCCATCGACACGATCGTGAACCAGAAGGACACGGACGTCATCTGCATTTACGTCGCCATTGGCCAGAAGGCTTCCACGGTTGCCGGCATCAAGGAGACGCTCGCGCGCCGCGGCGTTCTGCAGAAGACGATCATCGTGGCGGCCACGGCAGCCGACTCTGCACCAATGCAGTACATCGCCCCCATGGCTGGTGCCGCAATCGGCGAGTACTTCATGTACAACGATGCCAACGGCAACCCCGCGGACGAGAACCACCCTGGTGGTCACGTGCTCGTGGTGTACGACGACCTCTCCAAGCAGGCTGTCGCATATCGTCAGATGTCGCTTACGCTGCATCGTCCGCCTGGACGCGAGGCCTACCCTGGCGACATCTTCTACCTGCACTCTCGTCTGCTCGAGCGTGCCTGTAAGCTTTCCGACAAGAACGGCGGCGGATCGCTCACGGCACTGCCGATCATCGAGACGCAGGAGGGCGACGTTTCCGCCTACATTCCGACGAACGTCATCTCGATTACCGATGGTCAGATCTACCTGCAGTCAAACCTGTTCTTCCAGGGACAGCGCCCCGCAGTCGACGTCGGCATCTCCGTGTCGCGAGTCGGCGGAGCCGCTCAGCTGAAGTCCATGAAGCAGGTCGCCGGCACGCTGCGTCTCGACCTCGCGAGCTATCGCGAAAAGCAGGCGTTCGCCCAGTTCGGCTCCGACCTCGACGCGACGACGCAGTACCAGCTGAACCATGGCGCGCACATGATGGAGCTGCTGAAGCAGAAGCGCTATGCGGCCCTGGACGTGTCCGACCAGGTCATCGCGATCTTTGCCGCCAAGGAGGACTTCCTCGACGACATCGACCTCGAGAACGTCACGCTCTTCCGTGACCAGCTGGCAAAGTACATGCAAGAGCGTCACCCGAAGCTCCGCGAGGAGATTCGTGACCACAAGATTGACGACGGTATGTCCGAGCGCCTGAAGACTCACATCCAGCACTTCAAGGAGGAGTTCCTCAAGGCCCACCCGAACAAGGCGGCCGAGGCCGACGTTGCAAAGACTGCCGAGGACAACGAGTCCGCGGTGGCAGACACCGAGAAAGAGACGGGCCAGGAGTAGTAGATGGCCAACCTTCGCGAAATACAACGGCGCATGAGCTCAATCAGCAGCACCATGCAGATTACGCGCACGATGGAGATGATCTCCACGGCACGCATTCAGCATGCGCTCGCTCGGGCGGAGGAGGCGTCCCCCTACAAGGACGCCATCACCAACATGCTCGCCAACGTCGCGTCTGCAGGTAGGAATTCCACCGAGCCCCTGCTGAGGAAACACGACGATGAGAAGCACGTGCTCTTTATCGTCGTCGCCTCGGACCGTGGGCTCGCCGGTGGCTTCAACGTACTGCAGCAGCGCGCGGTCGATCACCAGATGCGCTCTCTTGCCCAGCGTGGCATCAAGAGCTCCGTCATCACCTGCGGGCGCAAGCCTACCGAGTACTTCACGTATCGAAAGATCAAGCCGGTCCTGTCCTTCGTGGGCGTGTCCTCCGAGCCCACGATGGACGAGGCCGACCGTATCTCGTCGTACGTCATCGACGGGTACGTGAGGGGTGAGATCGACAGGGTCGTCCTTCTCTATTGGCACGCGAAGAACCGCGTCGATCAGACGCAGGTGACCGAGCAGCTCCTCCCCATTGAGCGGGAGAGCCTCATGATGCCGAACAAGCCCCGCAAGCCAGAGGCGCTCTACGAGGTCAAGCATAAGATCGACCCCGTGTACCGCTTTGAGCCGTCTGCGGAGGAAGTGCTTGGATACCTGATGCCGGCCTACTTCAGGACGGTCATCTACCACGCGCTCCTTGACTCCGCTGCGGCAGAGCACGGCGCGAGGCGTAGGGCGATGCAGTCGGCGACCGACAACGCCAAGGAAGTGCTGGGTTCCCTGAGTCGCACGTACAACAGAGAGCGTCAGGGCGCCATCACCACCGAGCTCAACGAAATCATCGGCGGTGCCGCCGCATTGGAGGAAAGCTAATGTCAGAAACCGCACAGCAGGAGCGCACTCCTCTGGAGGAAGCGGCCTACAAGCAAATGAACAAGACGGTGGGAACTGGATATATCACCCGTATCGTCGGACCTGTCGTCGACGTGAAGTTCGAGGACGCTGTCCCGGCCATCTACACGGCGCTCACCGTTGACGGCGAGACACCCGTCGGCAAGGTCAGCACCGTGCTCGAGGTCGAGTCGCAGCTGGCCGGCGGTGTCGTAAGGACCGTCGCCATGTCCTCCACGGACGGCCTTCAGCGAGGCCTGCGCGTCAAGGACACCGGTCACCCCATGCTCATGCCCGTCGGTCCCTCGACCCTCGGTCGCGTGTGGAACGTCATGGGCGAGCCGGTCGACGGCGGCGAGGTACCGGATGACGTCCAGTACTACCCGATTCACCACCCGGCGCCGGCGTTCGACGAGCTGACCACCCAGACCGAAATCTTCGAGACGGGCATCAAGGCCATCGACCTTCTTGAGCCGTACGTCCGTGGCGGCAAGACCGGCCTCTTCGGAGGAGCGGGCGTCGGCAAGACGGTCCTCATCCAGGAGCTCATCAACAACCTGGCCCAGGAGCACGGCGGAACCTCCGTGTTCACGGGCGTAGGCGAGCGTACCCGCGAGGGTACCGACCTGTTCCTCGAGATGACCGAGTCTGGCGTCATCAACAAGACCTGCCTTGTCTACGGACAGATGAACGAGCCGCCTGGAGCGCGTATGCGCGTGGCCCTGTCCGGCCTCACGACGGCCGAGTACTTCCGCGACCAAGGCCAGGACGTTCTTCTCTTCATCGACAACATCTTCCGCTTCTCGCAGGCGGGCTCCGAGGTTTCCGCACTTCTCGGCCGTATGCCGTCTGCCGTTGGCTACCAGCCGACGCTGGCGACGGAGATGGGCGAGCTGCAGGAGCGCATCACCTCGACGAAGGAAGGCTCCATCACCTCGGTACAGGCCGTCTACGTTCCCGCGGACGACTTGACGGACCCGGCGCCTGCCACGACGTTCACGCACCTGGACGCGACGACGGTTCTGTCTCGTGCCATCACCGAGCTTGGCATTTATCCCGCCGTCGACCCGCTGGCGAGCTCTAGCTCCGCGCTGGACCCGTCCATCGTGGGCGAGGAGCACTACCGCGTGGCAATGGCCGTGCAGGAGACGCTCCAGGAGTACTCGGACCTCCAGGACATCATCGCGATTCTTGGTATGGACGAGCTTTCCGAGGAGCAGCAGCTGACGGTCTCGCGTGCTCGCAAGATCCAGCAGTTCCTCTCGCAGGCGTTCCACGTCGCCGAGAAGTTCACGGGCAACCCCGGCACGTACGTCACCGTCGAGGACACCGTCCGCTCGTTCGCCGAAATCGTCGACGGCAAGTGTGACGATCTTCCCGAGCAGGCGTTCCGCTTCGCGGGAACCATTGACGACGTGCGCGAGCGTGCCGAGAAGATGGCGGCCGAGTCGGCGAGTGCCGAGTAGGGAAGATTATGGCAGAGCTTAACTGTCAGTTCGTACGCCCGGACAGGCTCCTCTTCGAGGGGCCTGTCGCGAGCTGCGTTCTTGTTGCCCAATCGGGCGAGCTCGGCGTGTGGCCGGGCCATGCAGCGGAGATCGTCGCCCTGGGCGACGGCGTCGTGCGCCTGAACCGCCGCGAGGAAGACGGCGGCGGGGTGGACAAGGTCATCGTGTCCGGCGGATATGCCGAGATCAACGGCGACTCCGTCATCGTCTTGGCGACGCATGCGCGCAAGGCAGACGACATCGATCCCGACGTCGTGCGCCAGACGCGCCAGAAGGCGATGGACACGCGAGACCGCTACGACGAGGGCGACAGCAGGCGTGCGTACTACGATAACAAGATCAACTGGTGCAACCTCTTGCTGAAACATGCGGAGGATGAAAAGTAAACACCTGAGGTTCGGAGTCCCCTTGGAAGTCATACAGGTTGAAGGCGGCCACAAGTTTTCTGGCGAGGTCACGGTCGAGGGCGCGAAGAACTCCGCTCTCAAGCTGATGGCTGCGACCATCATGGCGCCTGGCGTCACGACGCTCACGAACGTGCCGAACATCTCCGACGTCCACGTTATGGGCAAGGTGCTGAAGTGCCTTGGCGCCAAGATCGTGGTCAAGGGGGAGCACGAGCTCGAGATCGACACGACGGACGTGGACAAGTGGGAGACGCCGTACCACCTTGTGGCGAAGATGCGCGCCTCCACGGCCGTGATGGGTCCCTTGCTCACTCGGTTTGGCAAGGCCGTCGTAGCCATGCCAGGCGGCTGCAACATCGGTGCGCGCAAGATCGACATGCACATACTGGGGCTCGAGGCCCTGGGTGTGCACTTCGAGATTGACCACGGCAACATCCACGCCTCCACGCCGAACGGAATCACGGGCACGACCGTCACGCTCGACTTCGCGAGCGTCGGTGCGACGGAGAACCTCATGATGGCGTCCGTGTGCGCCGAGGGAACGACCGTCATCGACAATGCGGCGCGCGAGCCCGAGATCGTGGACCTTGCGAACCTGCTGAACGAGATGGGGGCGAAGGTACACGGAGCTGGGTCTCCCGTCATCGAGGTCGAGGGCGTGAAGTCGCTTCACGCGGTTGAGAGCCATCGCGTGGTGGGCGACCGCATCGAGGCGGGCACGTTCATCGCGATGGGCGGACTGTGCGGAGATCCCGTGACGGTGAGGGGCTTCAACCCCAGGCACCTGGGGCTTGTGCTCAAGAAGTACGAGCTCATGGGGCTGGACGTCAAGACGTTCGAGGACGGTTGCACCGTCCGTCGCGCGGGCGCCATCCACGCGACGGACATCCAGACGCTGCCGTTCCCCGGCTTCCCGACGGACATGCAGGCCCAGACGATGGCTCTTCTCGCCCTGAGCGACGGAAGCTGCATCATCACGGAGAACGTGTTCGAGAACCGATTCATGCTCGCGAGCGAGCTGCAGCGAATGGGTGCTGACATCCGCATCGAGGGGCACCACGCCATCGTGCACGGGGTGAAGGGCTTTTCGGGCGCGGAGGTGAAGTCGCCGGACTTGCGTGGCGGCGCCGCGCTGGTGATGGCGGGCCTCGTGGCCGACGGCGTCACCACGGTGAGCGACATTTACCACATTGACCGCGGATACGAGAAGTTCGTGCCGAAGCTACAGGCGCTGGGTGCGAAGGTCGAGCGGCTGGAGCTTCCGGAAGAAGACATAGACGACCCGCTCATGTAGGGTCACTCGCAGATACCTTGCGGGCCTGGGTGCGTTGGTGCGCGCCCAGGCCCTTTTGGTTCCGCGAACGGCCAAGTGGCAACGGCTTGGATTTGCCCGGCGCCCCTACGGGTACATAATGCTCTACAGTTGAGACCGGAATACGCCGCTGGCGAGAAGAACGGGCAGGCTTTATCGAGGAGGGTGACGTGGCAGAAGGCGTGCATGGGGATCCAATGGGCGGAGCCACGAGGAGGGCACCGCACCTCACGAAATCGAGTGAGGACTATATCGAGTCCGTTTATCGAATAATGCAGGAACGCGGCGCGATGGACGGCGTGCGTTCCGTAGATGTTGCGGAACAGCTCGGGGTATCGAAGGCCAGCGTGAACAAGGCAGTTTCGACACTGCGAGATGCGGGATATGTTGAGCAGAACCGGTATGGTCGGATACAGCTTACGGATACGGGCCTGTTTTATGCCAAACGCGTGTGGCGGTGCCATCGCATGTTGCGGCTGTTTTTGGAGCGTGACCTTGGAGTTGACCCGAAGGTTGCAGACGAGGAGGCCTGCCTGATGGAGCACGCGCTTTCCGACGACACGCAGGATCGCTGGCTTGCGTACCTGGAAAAACAGGGAATCGCGGTGGAAGAGTGATGCCGGGCAATGCGGGACGTGCATGGCCGAGCTGCCCCGTGTGGCTGGACCCGGTGGATGCGGAGGACGGCGAGCTCTTGAAGTCCGCGGAGCTCGGCCGCGCGCTCACGGGGCGCCCGGCGAGGCCACTTGTGATTTCGGGCGACATGGGTCCGCTGCTGAGGAGGCAGCCCTTCTCGGACGGCGTGCCCGAGGCGGAGTGGAACATCGACGACGATGCGCTCATGGGTCAGCTGCACGCGCTCTACCGAGCGGCGGGGGCGGAGTGCGCGCTGACGCACACGGCCGGGTGCGCGTCCGTGCAGCTCGAAGGCGACCTGCGCGAGGTTGCGGACCAGGTGAATGAGCAGGCGGTGCGCGAGGCGCGCTCGTGCGGGCCACGCTTTGTGATGGGGCTGGTGGCCCAGCGTGGGACCGCGCTCGATGGCGACGCGCTGGACTCGCTCATGCTGCAGGCCGCCACGCTGAAGGAGGCGGGCGTACATGGCATGATGGCGTGCGCAGACGACCTTGCGTCTGGTTGCGCCCTGGTGCGAGCCGTCAAGAAGGTGTGGGGCGGGCCGCTTGTGGCGACGGTGCCGTTTGCGGCGGCGTCGGATGCGCTGGGCGCGGGGCCGGCGACGCCGGACGGCCGGGCGCCGGATGAGGCGTTCGCCGCGCTTGCGGCGGAGGGAGCCCACGCGGTCGGGGCTGAGCTTCGGACGGGGGACGTCGCGTCCTTCTCGCCAGCGCTTTCGCGTGCCGCGGAGAAGAGCGGGCGATCCCTGGTCGTGCGCCTTGTGCCGGACGCATACGAGCCGCCGGTCGACGTCGCTGGGCTTGCGGGGCTTTCTGCCGGCGTCGTACGCGACGCGGGGGACGTCGCACGCGACCGGGTGGTGGCCGCAGCCGTGAGGAAGCTCGTGGCCGACGGAGTTCGCGCCGTCTGGTGCGGTGGCGACCGGCCGCTCGCGGACACGGCGGCCGTGGTCGCGCAGTTGGACGCGGCTGAGGCTCGGTGACGTCGGCACGGGGCGTGGCCGGAAGGAACATGACGCGCGAACCGCAAACGCAGCCGCCTCCCGAAGGGGAGGGGCTTCGTGGCTCTGCGTTGGCTATTCTGATAGCGGGGAAATGGGAGCGCGGCTCGTCTGGACCTAACGGACGTGCCGCGACCGCGCGCTGGACGGCGCCGCGGTGACTTGAAATCGAAAGGGTATACGCATGAAGGCAGTCATTCCGGCCGCGGGTCTGGGAACCCGCTTCCTGCCGGCAACCAAGGGCACCCCAAAGGAGCTCCTTCCGGTGCTGAGCAAGCCGGTCATACAGTACGTGGTGGAGGAGGCGCTCGAGCCCGAGGGCGTCGACGAGGTCATAATCGTCAACTCGCGCGAGAAGCCGCAGATCGAGTCGTACTTCCGCGTCGACGGCGGATTCGAGGACATGCTGCGCAAGCGCGGCAAGAAGGCCGAGGCGGACCTCGTTCACGAGGCGTCGAGCATGCCGGTCTCGTTCGTATATCAGGACAACCCGCGGGGCCTGGGCCACGCCGTGTACTGCGCTGCCGAGGCGGTTGGCGACGAGCCGTTCTTCGTTCTTCTCGGCGACTACTTCGTGCCTGATCGCCAGATGTGCGTGCGTATGGCGGAGGTCTCGAAGCAGCATGGCAACGCGTCGGTCATCGCAGTTGCGCCCGTGCCTGCGGACCAGGTGAGTCGCTACGGCATCATCGCCGGCGAGTGCGTGGGGTCGCTTGACGGGGCGGACGCGACGGACGAGCAAGAAGGCGCTGTTTGGAAGGTGACGGGCCTCGTCGAGAAGCCAGCGCCCGAGGACGCGCCGTCTCATCTGTTCATCGTGGGCCGCTACCTGCTGTCACCCCGAATCATGGACCTTTTGGCAGACCAAGGCGTCGGCGCTGGTGGAGAGATCCAGCTTACGGATGCGATGGAGCGCCTGCTTGCCGAGGAGGACATGTATGCGCTCGTCGTCGACGTTGACGAGGGGTGCGACACGGGCACGCCCGCGGCATGGGCCGGTGTGAACGCGCGCCTCGCGCTCAAGGACCCTGCGACGCGTGAGGCCTTCCTGGAAGCTTTGGGCAGGTCTGGCTTGTCTCAGGCTGAGTAGAATCCTTGGCGATGCACAACATTCACTTTCTTGCACATGGCTGGCGGGCCCGAAGGGACGCCGGCTTCGACAGGGAGGGTGTCGTCGCGGTCGCAGCCGCCCTCGGCGTGGTGTGGGGCACCATCTGCGAGGGGGCGGCCATTATCGTCGGGTACGACACGCGCTTCGACTCGCCGGAGAACGCTCGCCTCGTTGCGGGGCTGCTTGCCTCGTGTGGGCTCGAGGTGCGCGTGTCGACCTCGGCATGCCCGGCTCCCGTGCTCGGATGGAGCGTCGCACACGATGACTCGTGCGCAGGAGGCGTCTATGTGTCCGGCGGTGATTATTCGAGCGACTACGGTGGCCTCATGGTGTGCGGACCGGATGGTGGCTCGCCGGACAAGGCGTTCGTGCAGGACGTCGACAAGCTCATCGCCACGTGCCCAGACGAGGAGCTTGGGTCGTTTGCGTGGGTCGACCTTGTTGACGGCTACGTGGAAGCGCTGCTGGGCGAAGTCGACGCGAAGGTCATCGCGGACCTCGCTCCTCGCGTTGTGGTCGACTCGATGTACGGGACGGCGCACTTCGTCGTTCCCGCGCTCCTGCGCAGGCTCGGGTGCGACGTGATAGAGATTCGCGCGCGGGACGGAAGCGACTTCGGCGGCATACACCCCGAGCCCGTCGATCCGTGGGTCGATGCGTGCGAGCGGGCCGTGCGGCAGAACGGTGCGGACCTCGGCATCTCGTTTGGCGGAACGTGCAGGCGCCTTGCGCTCGTGGACGCTTCTGGCCGCATGGTGTCCACGCATGCGGTGCCGCCCATGGTGCTGGGGCATCTGGTCGAGAACCGCGGGCGCGACGGACGCGTGGTAAACACGCTCGCGTGTTCTGCACGACTCGGGCGGCAGGCCGAGCGTCTTGGGATCGACTGCACGTCCGTGCCCGTTGGCTTTTCTCGCCTATATGACGAGATGTCCGACGGCGACGTGCTGCTCGCTGCAGAGGAGTACGGAGGCCTTGCGTTTCCCTGGCACCTCGCGGAGCGTGACGCCATCCTCGAGGCACTCTATATACTTGAGCTTGCGGTAACGTCGCGCATGTCGATGAAGCAGCTCGTTGAGCGCACCGCATCTCAAATCGGGCGCATGTCATATGGTCGCGAGGACATCGGTCTCGACATCGCCAAGGTTCAATCCTTCCGAAACATCCTCCCCGGACTCAATCCGCACTCGATGGCCGGCATGACGCCCATCGCCGTCAGCCATGCCGACGGGCTTAAAGTTTCGTTCGAGGACGACTCGTGGGCACTGTTGAGGCCATCGCGCACCCATCCGCTCGTGAGGGCCTACGCAGAGGCCCCCACGCTGGAAGAGAAGGACAACCTCCTTACGGCAGCCGAGAAAATCGTGCGAGACGGGCTGGCCGGCGAGGCGGCGGGATAGTTCCGCCGCGGTGATGACGCGGGGCATGACATACCTGCCGTCCGCCATTGCTGAAGCGCCCTACTTAGCAGCATGTCTTCGCGTCTCGCGCCCGAGTTGTGTGGGAGCCGTGGAGGACGACATTCTGGGCCCCGCGGAGCGCCGGCGCGCGTATAGTTAATTCCCGCGCCGCGACGGGCCACGAACCCGGACGCCGGCGGCGAACCTTGAAAACCGGATACTGCGATCGAAAGATCGACGAAAGACAGCGAATAGAAGAGCGAAGTTCGAATTTTCGAATTCACGTCAATTCAAACCAAGCGAATCCAGATCAGCGGGATCTAGAGTGGGCATCCGACTCATACTTACGGAAACTGCGGCGGGCGAGAGCCCGCCGAGCTCCGAACGGAGAGTTCGATCCTGGCTCAGGATGAACGCTGGCGGCGCGCCTAACACATGCAAGTCGAACGGTTAAAGCACCTTCGGGTGTGTATAAAGTGGCGAACGGCTGAGTAACACGTGGGCAACCTGCCCCTCGCACCGGGATAGCCTCGGGAAACCGTGGTTAATACCGGATACTCCGGGACCCCCGCATGGGGGTGCCGGGAAAGCCCTGACGGCGAGGGATGGGCCCGCGGCCTGTTAGCTTGTTGGCGGGGTAACGGCCCACCAAGGCGATTATGGGTAGCCGGGTTGAGAGACCGACCGGCCAGATTGGGACTGAGACACGGCCCAGACTCCTACGGGAGGCAGCAGTGGGGAATCTTGCACAATGGGCGAAAGCCTGATGCAGCGACGCCGCGTGCGGGACGAAGGCCTTCGGGTTGTAAACCGCTTTCAGCAGGGACGAGGCCGCAAGGTGACGGTACCTGCAGAAGAAGCCCCGGCTAACTACGTGCCAGCAGCCGCGGTAATACGTAGGGGGCGAGCGTTATCCGGATTCATTGGGCGTAAAGCGCGCGTAGGCGGCCTGCTAGGTCGGGACTCAAATCCGGGGGCTCAACCCCCGCCCGGTCCCGATACCGACAGGCTTGAGTCTGGTAGGGGAAGGCGGAATTCCAAGTGTAGCGGTGGAATGCGCAGATATTTGGAAGAACACCGGTGGCGAAGGCGGCCTTCTGGGCCACGACTGACGCTGAGGCGCGAAAGCTAGGGGAGCGAACAGGATTAGATACCCTGGTAGTCCTAGCCGTAAACGATGGACACTAGGTGTGGGGGGATGTGCCCTCCGTGCCGCAGCCAACGCATTAAGTGTCCCGCCTGGGGAGTACGGCCGCAAGGCTAAAACTCAAAGGAATTGACGGGGGCCCGCACAAGCAGCGGAGCATGTGGCTTAATTCGAAGCAACGCGAAGAACCTTACCAGGGCTTGACATTCAGGTGAAGCGGCGGAAACGCCGTGGCCGAGAGGAGCCTGAACAGGTGGTGCATGGCTGTCGTCAGCTCGTGTCGTGAGATGTTGGGTTAAGTCCCGCAACGAGCGCAACCCTCGTCGCATGTTGCCAGCGGTTCGGCCGGGCACCCATGCGAGACCGCCGGCGTCAAGCCGGAGGAAGGTGGGGACGACGTCAAGTCATCATGCCCCTTATGTCCTGGGCTGCACACGTGCTACAATGACCGGCACAATGGGCTGCCACTGCGCGAGCAGGAGCGAATCCCCAAAGCCGGCCCCAGTTCGGATTGGAGGCTGCAACCCGCCTCCATGAAGTCGGAGTTGCTAGTAATCGCGGATCAGCACGCCGCGGTGAATGCGTTCCCGGGCCTTGTACACACCGCCCGTCACACCACCCGAGTCGTCTGCACCCGAAGTCGTCGGCCCAACCCGCAAGGGAGGGAGGCGCCGAAGGTGTGGAGGGTAAGGGGGGTGAAGTCGTAACAAGGTAGCCGTACCGGAAGGTGCGGCTGGATCACCTCCTTTCTAGGGAGACAAGAGTCACCCACAGAAACCGATTATCACAGACGAGACGGTGCCCGTCCGTTCCCGCTGATGCCTTTCGCCGCGCGAGAGCGCGCAGTGTCCGGTCTCGAGGGCTCGCCCTCGCCGTACCTTGAGAGCTGCATAGCGTGACAAAGACGATATTTTTCTTTTTCAAGAAGATCGCATCTGATCGCACCGGCGACCGAGAGGCCGCCGGGGTGTATGTATGTACCGAGCCATCGAGAAGAAGATGGTAAGGGCACACGGTGGATGCCTTGGCACAGGAAGCCGACGAAGGACGTGACAAGCTGCGATAAGCCACGGTTAGGAGCACATATCCGCCTGACCCGTGGATCTCCGAATGGGCGAAC
Organism: Parafannyhessea umbonata; assembly: GCF_900105025.1. Taxonomy (GTDB): domain Bacteria; phylum Actinomycetota; class Coriobacteriia; order Coriobacteriales; family Atopobiaceae; genus Parafannyhessea; species Parafannyhessea umbonata. Next base: position 2,255,671 of record NZ_LT629759.1, read on the forward strand.
CCGGCGGGGGCCATACCCCGCCGCCGCGCGCTGAACACATAGGCGCGCCGGAGGCAACCCGGGGAACTGAAACATCTAAGTACCCGGAGGAAGAGAAATCAAACGAGATTCCCCTAGTAGTGGCGAGCGAACGGGGACCTAGGGCAAACCGCCGGTTGCTTCGGCGCCGGCGGGGTTGTAGGACCACCCACATGGCAGTCACAAACCCCCGCGGAAGCGGAACGGCCTGGGAAGGCCGGCGAGACAGGGTTAGAGCCCCGTACGCGAATCCGAGGGGGCTGCCGGGTGGCACCTGAGTACTGCCGGACACGTGAAACCCGGTGGGAAGCCGGGGGGACCACCCTCCAACCCTAAATACTCTCCTGTGACCGATAGTGGACAAGTACCGTGAGGGAAAGGTGAAAAGCACCCCGGGAGGGGAGTGAAATAGTACCTGAAACCGTGTGCCTACAAGCAGTCGGAGCAGTGCTTGCACTGTGACGGCGTGCCTTTTGTAGAATGAGCCAGCGAGTTACGGCGTGTGGCGAGGTTAAGCTAGCAAGCGAGCCGCAGCGAGAGCGAGTCTGAACAGGGCGCTCAGTCGCACACCGTAGACGCGAAGCCGGGTGAGCTATCCATGGGCAGGCTGAAGCGGGGGTAAGACCCCGTGGAGGGCCGAACCCACCTAGGTTGAAAACTGGGGGGATGACCTGTGGATAGGAGTGAAAGGCCTATCAAACCCGGAGATATCTCGTTCTCCCCGAAATAGCTTTAGGGCTAGCCTCGGACGTTTACCTGCGGAGGTAGAGCACTGAATGGTCGCGGGGGCCTCACCGCCTACCAAGACCAATCAAACTCCGAATGCCGCAGGCCCAGAGTCCGGGAGTCAGAACATGTGGGCTAAGCCGTGTGTTCGAAAGGGAAACAGCCCAGACCGCCCGCTAAGGTCCCCAAATCCGTGCTAAGTGGCAAAGGATGTGCGTTTGCTCAGACAACCAGGATGTTGGCTTAGAAGCAGCCATTCATTCAAAGAGTGCGTAATAGCTCACTGGTCGAGTGGACATGCGCCGACAATATACGGGGCTAAGCACGGTACCGAAGCGGCGGACTGTTTTTAACAGTGGTAGGGGAGCTTTCCGTCTGGGGCGAAGCCGCGGGACGACCCGCGGTGGACCGGCCGGAAGTGAGAATGCTGGCATGAGTAACGAGAGGGGCGTGAAAAACGCCCCCGCCGTAAACCCAAGGTTTCCTGGGCAAGGCTAATCCTCCCAGGGTCAGTCGGGAGCTAAGGCGAGGCCGGAAGGCGTAGCCGATGCACAGCAGGTGGACATTCCTGCACCTCCGACGCGACGCTATCACCGACGGGGCGACGAAGAAGGGTAGCTCAGCGGGGTTCTGGACGTCCCCGTGAGGCCACGTAGGCCGAGAGGTAGTGAAACGCGCCTCTCGCGAAGGCTGAGGTGGCGGACGAAACGATTGAGCGAAGTGAGTGAGCCCATGCTTCCGAGAAAAACCCCTAGGGAGCCGCTAGGAGCCCGTACCGCAAACCGACACAGGTGGGTGGGTAGAACATACCAAGGCGATCGGGAGAACTATGGTTAAGGAACTCGGCAAAACTGCCCCGTAACTTCGGGAGAAGGGGTGCCGGCCTGGGTGGAGGGACTTGCTCCCCGAGCCAGGGTCGGCCGCAGCGAAGAGGTCCAAACGACTGTTTATCAAAAACACAGGACTCTGCTGAAGTCGTAAGACGACGTATAGGGTCTGACGCCTGCCCGGTGCCGGAAGGTCACGAGGAGCTGTCAGCGCGAGCGAAGCAGCGAATCTAAGCCCCGGTAAACGGCGGCCGTAACTATAACGGTCCTAAGGTAGCGAAATTCCTTGTCGGGTAAGTTCCGACCTGCACGAAAGGCGTAACGATTTGGACGCTGTCTCAACCATAGACCCGGTGAAATTGCACTAGTCGTGAAGATGCGACTTACCCGCGGAAGGACGGAAAGACCCCGTGAACCTTTACTGCAGCTAGACATTGGCTGCCGGTCCGTCGTGTAGAGGATAGGTGGGAGACAGTGAACCAGGGACGCCAGTCTCTGGGGAGTCGCCCTTGGAATACCACCCTCGACGTTCTGGCAGCCTAACCCCGCGCCGTGATCCGGGCGGGGGACCGTGTCTGGTGGGTAGTTTGACTGGGGCGGTCGCCTCCTAAAGTGTAACGGAGGCGCACGTAAGGTCTGCTCAGGATGGTCGGCAACCACCCTTTTGAGTGCAAGAGCATAAGCAGGCTTGACTGCGAGACCCACGAGTCGAGCAGATGGGAAACCAGGTTCTAGTGATCCGGCGGCTCAGAGTGGAATGGCCGTCGCTCAACGGATAAAAGGTACTCCGGGGATAACAGGCTGATCTTCCCCAAGAGTCCACATCGACGGGAAGGTTTGGCACCTCGATGTCGGCTCATCGCATCCTGGGGCTGGAGCAGGTCCCAAGGGTATGGCCGTTCGCCATTTAAAGCGGTACGCGAGCTGGGTTCAGAACGTCGTGAGACAGTTCGGTCCCTATCCTCCGTGGGCGTAGGAAAACTGAGGGAGGCTGCCCCTAGTACGAGAGGACCGGGGTGGACGGACCTCCGGTGTACGGGTTGTCAACCTAATGGCACTGCCCGGTAGCTGAGTCCGGTCGGGATAACCGCTGAAAGCATCTAAGCGGGAAGCCCATCCCGAGATGAGTTTTCCTTTCGGTAAGACCCCTCGTAGACGACGAGGTTGATAGGCTGCAGGTGCAAGCGCCGCGAGGCGCTCAGCCGAGCAGTACTAATCGGTCGAGCTCTTCTTCCCACTATACGTGGCTCCGGATCGGAGCGGTCTTCTTGGGAAGTTCGCCTTGTCGCGCTGTGCGGCCCCCAGGGCACGGCGGAGCCGGCCCCGGAACCGAAGAATGCCCCTAGTTGGTCAGCGACCATGGCAGGGGAGGCACACCTGGTCCCATTCCGAACCCAGAAGTTAAGCCCCCGAGCGCCGATGGTACTGCGGAGCGAGTCCGTGGGAGAGCAGGACGTCGCTGACCAACTAGGGGCATTTTCGCGTCTCGCGCCCGAGTTGTGTGGGAGCCGTGGAGGACGACATTCTGGGCCCCGCGGAGCGCCGGCGCGCGTATAGTTAATTCCCGCGCCGCGACGGGCCACGAACCCGGACGCCGGCGGCGAACCTTGAAAACCGGATACTGCGATCGAAAGATCGACGAAAGACAGCGAATAGAAGAGCGAAGTTCGAATTTTCGAATTCACGTCAATTCAAACCAAGCGAATCCAGATCAGCGGGATCTAGAGTGGGCATCCGACTCATACTTACGGAAACTGCGGCGGGCGAGAGCCCGCCGAGCTCCGAACGGAGAGTTCGATCCTGGCTCAGGATGAACGCTGGCGGCGCGCCTAACACATGCAAGTCGAACGGTTAAAGCACCTTCGGGTGTGTATAAAGTGGCGAACGGCTGAGTAACACGTGGGCAACCTGCCCCTCGCACCGGGATAGCCTCGGGAAACCGTGGTTAATACCGGATACTCCGGGACCCCCGCATGGGGGTGCCGGGAAAGCCCTGACGGCGAGGGATGGGCCCGCGGCCTGTTAGCTTGTTGGCGGGGTAACGGCCCACCAAGGCGATTATGGGTAGCCGGGTTGAGAGACCGACCGGCCAGATTGGGACTGAGACACGGCCCAGACTCCTACGGGAGGCAGCAGTGGGGAATCTTGCACAATGGGCGAAAGCCTGATGCAGCGACGCCGCGTGCGGGACGAAGGCCTTCGGGTTGTAAACCGCTTTCAGCAGGGACGAGGCCGCAAGGTGACGGTACCTGCAGAAGAAGCCCCGGCTAACTACGTGCCAGCAGCCGCGGTAATACGTAGGGGGCGAGCGTTATCCGGATTCATTGGGCGTAAAGCGCGCGTAGGCGGCCTGCTAGGTCGGGACTCAAATCCGGGGGCTCAACCCCCGCCCGGTCCCGATACCGACAGGCTTGAGTCTGGTAGGGGAAGGCGGAATTCCAAGTGTAGCGGTGGAATGCGCAGATATTTGGAAGAACACCGGTGGCGAAGGCGGCCTTCTGGGCCACGACTGACGCTGAGGCGCGAAAGCTAGGGGAGCGAACAGGATTAGATACCCTGGTAGTCCTAGCCGTAAACGATGGACACTAGGTGTGGGGGGATGTGCCCTCCGTGCCGCAGCCAACGCATTAAGTGTCCCGCCTGGGGAGTACGGCCGCAAGGCTAAAACTCAAAGGAATTGACGGGGGCCCGCACAAGCAGCGGAGCATGTGGCTTAATTCGAAGCAACGCGAAGAACCTTACCAGGGCTTGACATTCAGGTGAAGCGGCGGAAACGCCGTGGCCGAGAGGAGCCTGAACAGGTGGTGCATGGCTGTCGTCAGCTCGTGTCGTGAGATGTTGGGTTAAGTCCCGCAACGAGCGCAACCCTCGTCGCATGTTGCCAGCGGTTCGGCCGGGCACCCATGCGAGACCGCCGGCGTCAAGCCGGAGGAAGGTGGGGACGACGTCAAGTCATCATGCCCCTTATGTCCTGGGCTGCACACGTGCTACAATGACCGGCACAATGGGCTGCCACTGCGCGAGCAGGAGCGAATCCCCAAAGCCGGCCCCAGTTCGGATTGGAGGCTGCAACCCGCCTCCATGAAGTCGGAGTTGCTAGTAATCGCGGATCAGCACGCCGCGGTGAATGCGTTCCCGGGCCTTGTACACACCGCCCGTCACACCACCCGAGTCGTCTGCACCCGAAGTCGTCGGCCCAACCCGCAAGGGAGGGAGGCGCCGAAGGTGTGGAGGGTAAGGGGGGTGAAGTCGTAACAAGGTAGCCGTACCGGAAGGTGCGGCTGGATCACCTCCTTTCTAGGGAGACAAGAGTCACCCACAGAAACCGATTATCACAGACGAGACGGTGCCCGTCCGTTCCCGCTGATGCCTTTCGCCGCGCGAGAGCGCGCAGTGTCCGGTCTCGAGGGCTCGCCCTCGCCGTACCTTGAGAGCTGCATAGCGTGACAAAGACGATATTTTTCTTTTTCAAGAAGATCGCATCTGATCGCACCGGCGACCGAGAGGCCGCCGGGGTGTATGTATGTACCGAGCCATCGAGAAGAAGATGGTAAGGGCACACGGTGGATGCCTTGGCACAGGAAGCCGACGAAGGACGTGACAAGCTGCGATAAGCCACGGTTAGGAGCACATATCCGCCTGACCCGTGGATCTCCGAATGGGCGAACCCGGCGGGGGCCATACCCCGCCGCCGCGCGCTGAACACATAGGCGCGCCGGAGGCAACCCGGGGAACTGAAACATCTAAGTACCCGGAGGAAGAGAAATCAAACGAGATTCCCCTAGTAGTGGCGAGCGAACGGGGACCTAGGGCAAACCGCCGGTTGCTTCGGCGCCGGCGGGGTTGTAGGACCACCCACATGGCAGTCACAAACCCCCGCGGAAGCGGAACGGCCTGGGAAGGCCGGCGAGACAGGGTTAGAGCCCCGTACGCGAATCCGAGGGGGCTGCCGGGTGGCACCTGAGTACTGCCGGACACGTGAAACCCGGTGGGAAGCCGGGGGGACCACCCTCCAACCCTAAATACTCTCCTGTGACCGATAGTGGACAAGTACCGTGAGGGAAAGGTGAAAAGCACCCCGGGAGGGGAGTGAAATAGTACCTGAAACCGTGTGCCTACAAGCAGTCGGAGCAGTGCTTGCACTGTGACGGCGTGCCTTTTGTAGAATGAGCCAGCGAGTTACGGCGTGTGGCGAGGTTAAGCTAGCAAGCGAGCCGCAGCGAGAGCGAGTCTGAACAGGGCGCTCAGTCGCACACCGTAGACGCGAAGCCGGGTGAGCTATCCATGGGCAGGCTGAAGCGGGGGTAAGACCCCGTGGAGGGCCGAACCCACCTAGGTTGAAAACTGGGGGGATGACCTGTGGATAGGAGTGAAAGGCCTATCAAACCCGGAGATATCTCGTTCTCCCCGAAATAGCTTTAGGGCTAGCCTCGGACGTTTACCTGCGGAGGTAGAGCACTGAATGGTCGCGGGGGCCTCACCGCCTACCAAGACCAATCAAACTCCGAATGCCGCAGGCCCAGAGTCCGGGAGTCAGAACATGTGGGCTAAGCCGTGTGTTCGAAAGGGAAACAGCCCAGACCGCCCGCTAAGGTCCCCAAATCCGTGCTAAGTGGCAAAGGATGTGCGTTTGCTCAGACAACCAGGATGTTGGCTTAGAAGCAGCCATTCATTCAAAGAGTGCGTAATAGCTCACTGGTCGAGTGGACATGCGCCGACAATATACGGGGCTAAGCACGGTACCGAAGCGGCGGACTGTTTTTAACAGTGGTAGGGGAGCTTTCCGTCTGGGGCGAAGCCGCGGGACGACCCGCGGTGGACCGGCCGGAAGTGAGAATGCTGGCATGAGTAACGAGAGGGGCGTGAAAAACGCCCCCGCCGTAAACCCAAGGTTTCCTGGGCAAGGCTAATCCTCCCAGGGTCAGTCGGGAGCTAAGGCGAGGCCGGAAGGCGTAGCCGATGCACAGCAGGTGGACATTCCTGCACCTCCGACGCGACGCTATCACCGACGGGGCGACGAAGAAGGGTAGCTCAGCGGGGTTCTGGACGTCCCCGTGAGGCCACGTAGGCCGAGAGGTAGTGAAACGCGCCTCTCGCGAAGGCTGAGGTGGCGGACGAAACGATTGAGCGAAGTGAGTGAGCCCATGCTTCCGAGAAAAACCCCTAGGGAGCCGCTAGGAGCCCGTACCGCAAACCGACACAGGTGGGTGGGTAGAACATACCAAGGCGATCGGGAGAACTATGGTTAAGGAACTCGGCAAAACTGCCCCGTAACTTCGGGAGAAGGGGTGCCGGCCTGGGTGGAGGGACTTGCTCCCCGAGCCAGGGTCGGCCGCAGCGAAGAGGTCCAAACGACTGTTTATCAAAAACACAGGACTCTGCTGAAGTCGTAAGACGACGTATAGGGTCTGACGCCTGCCCGGTGCCGGAAGGTCACGAGGAGCTGTCAGCGCGAGCGAAGCAGCGAATCTAAGCCCCGGTAAACGGCGGCCGTAACTATAACGGTCCTAAGGTAGCGAAATTCCTTGTCGGGTAAGTTCCGACCTGCACGAAAGGCGTAACGATTTGGACGCTGTCTCAACCATAGACCCGGTGAAATTGCACTAGTCGTGAAGATGCGACTTACCCGCGGAAGGACGGAAAGACCCCGTGAACCTTTACTGCAGCTAGACATTGGCTGCCGGTCCGTCGTGTAGAGGATAGGTGGGAGACAGTGAACCAGGGACGCCAGTCTCTGGGGAGTCGCCCTTGGAATACCACCCTCGACGTTCTGGCAGCCTAACCCCGCGCCGTGATCCGGGCGGGGGACCGTGTCTGGTGGGTAGTTTGACTGGGGCGGTCGCCTCCTAAAGTGTAACGGAGGCGCACGTAAGGTCTGCTCAGGATGGTCGGCAACCACCCTTTTGAGTGCAAGAGCATAAGCAGGCTTGACTGCGAGACCCACGAGTCGAGCAGATGGGAAACCAGGTTCTAGTGATCCGGCGGCTCAGAGTGGAATGGCCGTCGCTCAACGGATAAAAGGTACTCCGGGGATAACAGGCTGATCTTCCCCAAGAGTCCACATCGACGGGAAGGTTTGGCACCTCGATGTCGGCTCATCGCATCCTGGGGCTGGAGCAGGTCCCAAGGGTATGGCCGTTCGCCATTTAAAGCGGTACGCGAGCTGGGTTCAGAACGTCGTGAGACAGTTCGGTCCCTATCCTCCGTGGGCGTAGGAAAACTGAGGGAGGCTGCCCCTAGTACGAGAGGACCGGGGTGGACGGACCTCCGGTGTACGGGTTGTCAACCTAATGGCACTGCCCGGTAGCTGAGTCCGGTCGGGATAACCGCTGAAAGCATCTAAGCGGGAAGCCCATCCCGAGATGAGTTTTCCTTTCGGTAAGACCCCTCGTAGACGACGAGGTTGATAGGCTGCAGGTGCAAGCGCCGCGAGGCGCTCAGCCGAGCAGTACTAATCGGTCGAGCTCTTCTTCCCACTATACGTGGCTCCGGATCGGAGCGGTCTTCTTGGGAAGTTCGCCTTGTCGCGCTGTGCGGCCCCCAGGGCACGGCGGAGCCGGCCCCGGAACCGAAGAATGCCCCTAGTTGGTCAGCGACCATGGCAGGGGAGGCACACCTGGTCCCATTCCGAACCCAGAAGTTAAGCCCCCGAGCGCCGATGGTACTGCGGAGCGAGTCCGTGGGAGAGCAGGACGTCGCTGACCAACTAGGGGCATTTTCGCGTCTCGCGCCCGAGTTGTGTGGGAGCCGTGGAGGACGACATTCTGGGCCCCGCGGAGCGCCGGCGCGCGTATAGTTAATTCCCGCGCCGCGACGGGCCACGAACCCGGACGCCGGCGGCGAACCTTGAAAACCGGATACTGCGATCGAAAGATCGACGAAAGACAGCGAATAGAAGAGCGAAGTTCGAATTTTCGAATTCACGTCAATTCAAACCAAGCGAATCCAGATCAGCGGGATCTAGAGTGGGCATCCGACTCATACTTACGGAAACTGCGGCGGGCGAGAGCCCGCCGAGCTCCGAACGGAGAGTTCGATCCTGGCTCAGGATGAACGCTGGCGGCGCGCCTAACACATGCAAGTCGAACGGTTAAAGCACCTTCGGGTGTGTATAAAGTGGCGAACGGCTGAGTAACACGTGGGCAACCTGCCCCTCGCACCGGGATAGCCTCGGGAAACCGTGGTTAATACCGGATACTCCGGGACCCCCGCATGGGGGTGCCGGGAAAGCCCTGACGGCGAGGGATGGGCCCGCGGCCTGTTAGCTTGTTGGCGGGGTAACGGCCCACCAAGGCGATTATGGGTAGCCGGGTTGAGAGACCGACCGGCCAGATTGGGACTGAGACACGGCCCAGACTCCTACGGGAGGCAGCAGTGGGGAATCTTGCACAATGGGCGAAAGCCTGATGCAGCGACGCCGCGTGCGGGACGAAGGCCTTCGGGTTGTAAACCGCTTTCAGCAGGGACGAGGCCGCAAGGTGACGGTACCTGCAGAAGAAGCCCCGGCTAACTACGTGCCAGCAGCCGCGGTAATACGTAGGGGGCGAGCGTTATCCGGATTCATTGGGCGTAAAGCGCGCGTAGGCGGCCTGCTAGGTCGGGACTCAAATCCGGGGGCTCAACCCCCGCCCGGTCCCGATACCGACAGGCTTGAGTCTGGTAGGGGAAGGCGGAATTCCAAGTGTAGCGGTGGAATGCGCAGATATTTGGAAGAACACCGGTGGCGAAGGCGGCCTTCTGGGCCACGACTGACGCTGAGGCGCGAAAGCTAGGGGAGCGAACAGGATTAGATACCCTGGTAGTCCTAGCCGTAAACGATGGACACTAGGTGTGGGGGGATGTGCCCTCCGTGCCGCAGCCAACGCATTAAGTGTCCCGCCTGGGGAGTACGGCCGCAAGGCTAAAACTCAAAGGAATTGACGGGGGCCCGCACAAGCAGCGGAGCATGTGGCTTAATTCGAAGCAACGCGAAGAACCTTACCAGGGCTTGACATTCAGGTGAAGCGGCGGAAACGCCGTGGCCGAGAGGAGCCTGAACAGGTGGTGCATGGCTGTCGTCAGCTCGTGTCGTGAGATGTTGGGTTAAGTCCCGCAACGAGCGCAACCCTCGTCGCATGTTGCCAGCGGTTCGGCCGGGCACCCATGCGAGACCGCCGGCGTCAAGCCGGAGGAAGGTGGGGACGACGTCAAGTCATCATGCCCCTTATGTCCTGGGCTGCACACGTGCTACAATGACCGGCACAATGGGCTGCCACTGCGCGAGCAGGAGCGAATCCCCAAAGCCGGCCCCAGTTCGGATTGGAGGCTGCAACCCGCCTCCATGAAGTCGGAGTTGCTAGTAATCGCGGATCAGCACGCCGCGGTGAATGCGTTCCCGGGCCTTGTACACACCGCCCGTCACACCACCCGAGTCGTCTGCACCCGAAGTCGTCGGCCCAACCCGCAAGGGAGGGAGGCGCCGAAGGTGTGGAGGGTAAGGGGGGTGAAGTCGTAACAAGGTAGCCGTACCGGAAGGTGCGGCTGGATCACCTCCTTTCTAGGGAGACAAGAGTCACCCACAGAAACCGATTATCACAGACGAGACGGTGCCCGTCCGTTCCCGCTGATGCCTTTCGCCGCGCGAGAGCGCGCAGTGTCCGGTCTCGAGGGCTCGCCCTCGCCGTACCTTGAGAGCTGCATAGCGTGACAAAGACGATATTTTTCTTTTTCAAGAAGATCGCATCTGATCGCACCGGCGACCGAGAGGCCGCCGGGGTGTATGTATGTACCGAGCCATCGAGAAGAAGATGGTAAGGGCACACGGTGGATGCCTTGGCACAGGAAGCCGACGAAGGACGTGACAAGCTGCGATAAGCCACGGTTAGGAGCACATATCCGCCTGACCCGTGGATCTCCGAATGGGCGAACCCGGCGGGGGCCATACCCCGCCGCCGCGCGCTGAACACATAGGCGCGCCGGAGGCAACCCGGGGAACTGAAACATCTAAGTACCCGGAGGAAGAGAAATCAAACGAGATTCCCCTAGTAGTGGCGAGCGAACGGGGACCTAGGGCAAACCGCCGGTTGCTTCGGCGCCGGCGGGGTTGTAGGACCACCCACATGGCAGTCACAAACCCCCGCGGAAGCGGAACGGCCTGGGAAGGCCGGCGAGACAGGGTTAGAGCCCCGTACGCGAATCCGAGGGGGCTGCCGGGTGGCACCTGAGTACTGCCGGACACGTGAAACCCGGTGGGAAGCCGGGGGGACCACCCTCCAACCCTAAATACTCTCCTGTGACCGATAGTGGACAAGTACCGTGAGGGAAAGGTGAAAAGCACCCCGGGAGGGGAGTGAAATAGTACCTGAAACCGTGTGCCTACAAGCAGTCGGAGCAGTGCTTGCACTGTGACGGCGTGCCTTTTGTAGAATGAGCCAGCGAGTTACGGCGTGTGGCGAGGTTAAGCTAGCAAGCGAGCCGCAGCGAGAGCGAGTCTGAACAGGGCGCTCAGTCGCACACCGTAGACGCGAAGCCGGGTGAGCTATCCATGGGCAGGCTGAAGCGGGGGTAAGACCCCGTGGAGGGCCGAACCCACCTAGGTTGAAAACTGGGGGGATGACCTGTGGATAGGAGTGAAAGGCCTATCAAACCCGGAGATATCTCGTTCTCCCCGAAATAGCTTTAGGGCTAGCCTCGGACGTTTACCTGCGGAGGTAGAGCACTGAATGGTCGCGGGGGCCTCACCGCCTACCAAGACCAATCAAACTCCGAATGCCGCAGGCCCAGAGTCCGGGAGTCAGAACATGTGGGCTAAGCCGTGTGTTCGAAAGGGAAACAGCCCAGACCGCCCGCTAAGGTCCCCAAATCCGTGCTAAGTGGCAAAGGATGTGCGTTTGCTCAGACAACCAGGATGTTGGCTTAGAAGCAGCCATTCATTCAAAGAGTGCGTAATAGCTCACTGGTCGAGTGGACATGCGCCGACAATATACGGGGCTAAGCACGGTACCGAAGCGGCGGACTGTTTTTAACAGTGGTAGGGGAGCTTTCCGTCTGGGGCGAAGCCGCGGGACGACCCGCGGTGGACCGGCCGGAAGTGAGAATGCTGGCATGAGTAACGAGAGGGGCGTGAAAAACGCCCCCGCCGTAAACCCAAGGTTTCCTGGGCAAGGCTAATCCTCCCAGGGTCAGTCGGGAGCTAAGGCGAGGCCGGAAGGCGTAGCCGATGCACAGCAGGTGGACATTCCTGCACCTCCGACGCGACGCTATCACCGACGGGGCGACGAAGAAGGGTAGCTCAGCGGGGTTCTGGACGTCCCCGTGAGGCCACGTAGGCCGAGAGGTAGTGAAACGCGCCTCTCGCGAAGGCTGAGGTGGCGGACGAAACGATTGAGCGAAGTGAGTGAGCCCATGCTTCCGAGAAAAACCCCTAGGGAGCCGCTAGGAGCCCGTACCGCAAACCGACACAGGTGGGTGGGTAGAACATACCAAGGCGATCGGGAGAACTATGGTTAAGGAACTCGGCAAAACTGCCCCGTAACTTCGGGAGAAGGGGTGCCGGCCTGGGTGGAGGGACTTGCTCCCCGAGCCAGGGTCGGCCGCAGCGAAGAGGTCCAAACGACTGTTTATCAAAAACACAGGACTCTGCTGAAGTCGTAAGACGACGTATAGGGTCTGACGCCTGCCCGGTGCCGGAAGGTCACGAGGAGCTGTCAGCGCGAGCGAAGCAGCGAATCTAAGCCCCGGTAAACGGCGGCCGTAACTATAACGGTCCTAAGGTAGCGAAATTCCTTGTCGGGTAAGTTCCGACCTGCACGAAAGGCGTAACGATTTGGACGCTGTCTCAACCATAGACCCGGTGAAATTGCACTAGTCGTGAAGATGCGACTTACCCGCGGAAGGACGGAAAGACCCCGTGAACCTTTACTGCAGCTAGACATTGGCTGCCGGTCCGTCGTGTAGAGGATAGGTGGGAGACAGTGAACCAGGGACGCCAGTCTCTGGGGAGTCGCCCTTGGAATACCACCCTCGACGTTCTGGCAGCCTAACCCCGCGCCGTGATCCGGGCGGGGGACCGTGTCTGGTGGGTAGTTTGACTGGGGCGGTCGCCTCCTAAAGTGTAACGGAGGCGCACGTAAGGTCTGCTCAGGATGGTCGGCAACCACCCTTTTGAGTGCAAGAGCATAAGCAGGCTTGACTGCGAGACCCACGAGTCGAGCAGATGGGAAACCAGGTTCTAGTGATCCGGCGGCTCAGAGTGGAATGGCCGTCGCTCAACGGATAAAAGGTACTCCGGGGATAACAGGCTGATCTTCCCCAAGAGTCCACATCGACGGGAAGGTTTGGCACCTCGATGTCGGCTCATCGCATCCTGGGGCTGGAGCAGGTCCCAAGGGTATGGCCGTTCGCCATTTAAAGCGGTACGCGAGCTGGGTTCAGAACGTCGTGAGACAGTTCGGTCCCTATCCTCCGTGGGCGTAGGAAAACTGAGGGAGGCTGCCCCTAGTACGAGAGGACCGGGGTGGACGGACCTCCGGTGTACGGGTTGTCAACCTAATGGCACTGCCCGGTAGCTGAGTCCGGTCGGGATAACCGCTGAAAGCATCTAAGCGGGAAGCCCATCCCGAGATGAGTTTTCCTTTCGGTAAGACCCCTCGTAGACGACGAGGTTGATAGGCTGCAGGTGCAAGCGCCGCGAGGCGCTCAGCCGAGCAGTACTAATCGGTCGAGCTCTTCTTCCCACTATACGTGGCTCCGGATCGGAGCGGTCTTCTTGGGAAGTTCGCCTTGTCGCGCTGTGCGGCCCCCAGGGCACGGCGGAGCCGGCCCCGGAACCGAAGAATGCCCCTAGTTGGTCAGCGACCATGGCAGGGGAGGCACACCTGGTCCCATTCCGAACCCAGAAGTTAAGCCCCCGAGCGCCGATGGTACTGCGGAGCGAGTCCGTGGGAGAGCAGGACGTCGCTGACCAACTAGGGGCATTTTCGCGTCTCGCGCCCGAGTTGTGTGGGAGCCGTGGAGGACGACATTCTGGGCCCCGCGGAGCGCCGGCGCGCGTATAGTTAATTCCCGCGCCGCGACGGGCCACGAACCCGGACGCCGGCGGCGAACCTTGAAAACCGGATACTGCGATCGAAAGATCGACGAAAGACAGCGAATAGAAGAGCGAAGTTCGAATTTTCGAATTCACGTCAATTCAAACCAAGCGAATCCAGATCAGCGGGATCTAGAGTGGGCATCCGACTCATACTTACGGAAACTGCGGCGGGCGAGAGCCCGCCGAGCTCCGAACGGAGAGTTCGATCCTGGCTCAGGATGAACGCTGGCGGCGCGCCTAACACATGCAAGTCGAACGGTTAAAGCACCTTCGGGTGTGTATAAAGTGGCGAACGGCTGAGTAACACGTGGGCAACCTGCCCCTCGCACCGGGATAGCCTCGGGAAACCGTGGTTAATACCGGATACTCCGGGACCCCCGCATGGGGGTGCCGGGAAAGCCCTGACGGCGAGGGATGGGCCCGCGGCCTGTTAGCTTGTTGGCGGGGTAACGGCCCACCAAGGCGATTATGGGTAGCCGGGTTGAGAGACCGACCGGCCAGATTGGGACTGAGACACGGCCCAGACTCCTACGGGAGGCAGCAGTGGGGAATCTTGCACAATGGGCGAAAGCCTGATGCAGCGACGCCGCGTGCGGGACGAAGGCCTTCGGGTTGTAAACCGCTTTCAGCAGGGACGAGGCCGCAAGGTGACGGTACCTGCAGAAGAAGCCCCGGCTAACTACGTGCCAGCAGCCGCGGTAATACGTAGGGGGCGAGCGTTATCCGGATTCATTGGGCGTAAAGCGCGCGTAGGCGGCCTGCTAGGTCGGGACTCAAATCCGGGGGCTCAACCCCCGCCCGGTCCCGATACCGACAGGCTTGAGTCTGGTAGGGGAAGGCGGAATTCCAAGTGTAGCGGTGGAATGCGCAGATATTTGGAAGAACACCGGTGGCGAAGGCGGCCTTCTGGGCCACGACTGACGCTGAGGCGCGAAAGCTAGGGGAGCGAACAGGATTAGATACCCTGGTAGTCCTAGCCGTAAACGATGGACACTAGGTGTGGGGGGATGTGCCCTCCGTGCCGCAGCCAACGCATTAAGTGTCCCGCCTGGGGAGTACGGCCGCAAGGCTAAAACTCAAAGGAATTGACGGGGGCCCGCACAAGCAGCGGAGCATGTGGCTTAATTCGAAGCAACGCGAAGAACCTTACCAGGGCTTGACATTCAGGTGAAGCGGCGGAAACGCCGTGGCCGAGAGGAGCCTGAACAGGTGGTGCATGGCTGTCGTCAGCTCGTGTCGTGAGATGTTGGGTTAAGTCCCGCAACGAGCGCAACCCTCGTCGCATGTTGCCAGCGGTTCGGCCGGGCACCCATGCGAGACCGCCGGCGTCAAGCCGGAGGAAGGTGGGGACGACGTCAAGTCATCATGCCCCTTATGTCCTGGGCTGCACACGTGCTACAATGACCGGCACAATGGGCTGCCACTGCGCGAGCAGGAGCGAATCCCCAAAGCCGGCCCCAGTTCGGATTGGAGGCTGCAACCCGCCTCCATGAAGTCGGAGTTGCTAGTAATCGCGGATCAGCACGCCGCGGTGAATGCGTTCCCGGGCCTTGTACACACCGCCCGTCACACCACCCGAGTCGTCTGCACCCGAAGTCGTCGGCCCAACCCGCAAGGGAGGGAGGCGCCGAAGGTGTGGAGGGTAAGGGGGGTGAAGTCGTAACAAGGTAGCCGTACCGGAAGGTGCGGCTGGATCACCTCCTTTCTAGGGAGACAAGAGTCACCCACAGAAACCGATTATCACAGACGAGACGGTGCCCGTCCGTTCCCGCTGATGCCTTTCGCCGCGCGAGAGCGCGCAGTGTCCGGTCTCGAGGGCTCGCCCTCGCCGTACCTTGAGAGCTGCATAGCGTGACAAAGACGATATTTTTCTTTTTCAAGAAGATCGCATCTGATCGCACCGGCGACCGAGAGGCCGCCGGGGTGTATGTATGTACCGAGCCATCGAGAAGAAGATGGTAAGGGCACACGGTGGATGCCTTGGCACAGGAAGCCGACGAAGGACGTGACAAGCTGCGATAAGCCACGGTTAGGAGCACATATCCGCCTGACCCGTGGATCTCCGAATGGGCGAACCCGGCGGGGGCCATACCCCGCCGCCGCGCGCTGAACACATAGGCGCGCCGGAGGCAACCCGGGGAACTGAAACATCTAAGTACCCGGAGGAAGAGAAATCAAACGAGATTCCCCTAGTAGTGGCGAGCGAACGGGGACCTAGGGCAAACCGCCGGTTGCTTCGGCGCCGGCGGGGTTGTAGGACCACCCACATGGCAGTCACAAACCCCCGCGGAAGCGGAACGGCCTGGGAAGGCCGGCGAGACAGGGTTAGAGCCCCGTACGCGAATCCGAGGGGGCTGCCGGGTGGCACCTGAGTACTGCCGGACACGTGAAACCCGGTGGGAAGCCGGGGGGACCACCCTCCAACCCTAAATACTCTCCTGTGACCGATAGTGGACAAGTACCGTGAGGGAAAGGTGAAAAGCACCCCGGGAGGGGAGTGAAATAGTACCTGAAACCGTGTGCCTACAAGCAGTCGGAGCAGTGCTTGCACTGTGACGGCGTGCCTTTTGTAGAATGAGCCAGCGAGTTACGGCGTGTGGCGAGGTTAAGCTAGCAAGCGAGCCGCAGCGAGAGCGAGTCTGAACAGGGCGCTCAGTCGCACACCGTAGACGCGAAGCCGGGTGAGCTATCCATGGGCAGGCTGAAGCGGGGGTAAGACCCCGTGGAGGGCCGAACCCACCTAGGTTGAAAACTGGGGGATGACCTGTGGATAGGAGTGAAAGGCCTATCAAACCCGGAGATATCTCGTTCTCCCCGAAATAGCTTTAGGGCTAGCCTCGGACGTTTACCTGCGGAGGTAGAGCACTGAATGGTCGCGGGGGCCTCACCGCCTACCAAGACCAATCAAACTCCGAATGCCGCAGGCCCAGAGTCCGGGAGTCAGAACATGTGGGCTAAGCCGTGTGTTCGAAAGGGAAACAGCCCAGACCGCCCGCTAAGGTCCCCAAATCCGTGCTAAGTGGCAAAGGATGTGCGTTTGCTCAGACAACCAGGATGTTGGCTTAGAAGCAGCCATTCATTCAAAGAGTGCGTAATAGCTCACTGGTCGAGTGGACATGCGCCGACAATATACGGGGCTAAGCACGGTACCGAAGCGGCGGACTGTTTTTAACAGTGGTAGGGGAGCTTTCCGTCTGGGGCGAAGCCGCGGGACGACCCGCGGTGGACCGGCCGGAAGTGAGAATGCTGGCATGAGTAACGAGAGGGGCGTGAAAAACGCCCCCGCCGTAAACCCAAGGTTTCCTGGGCAAGGCTAATCCTCCCAGGGTCAGTCGGGAGCTAAGGCGAGGCCGGAAGGCGTAGCCGATGCACAGCAGGTGGACATTCCTGCACCTCCGACGCGACGCTATCACCGACGGGGCGACGAAGAAGGGTAGCTCAGCGGGGTTCTGGACGTCCCCGTGAGGCCACGTAGGCCGAGAGGTAGTGAAACGCGCCTCTCGCGAAGGCTGAGGTGGCGGACGAAACGATTGAGCGAAGTGAGTGAGCCCATGCTTCCGAGAAAAACCCCTAGGGAGCCGCTAGGAGCCCGTACCGCAAACCGACACAGGTGGGTGGGTAGAACATACCAAGGCGATCGGGAGAACTATGGTTAAGGAACTCGGCAAAACTGCCCCGTAACTTCGGGAGAAGGGGTGCCGGCCTGGGTGGAGGGACTTGCTCCCCGAGCCAGGGTCGGCCGCAGCGAAGAGGTCCAAACGACTGTTTATCAAAAACACAGGACTCTGCTGAAGTCGTAAGACGACGTATAGGGTCTGACGCCTGCCCGGTGCCGGAAGGTCACGAGGAGCTGTCAGCGCGAGCGAAGCAGCGAATCTAAGCCCCGGTAAACGGCGGCCGTAACTATAACGGTCCTAAGGTAGCGAAATTCCTTGTCGGGTAAGTTCCGACCTGCACGAAAGGCGTAACGATTTGGACGCTGTCTCAACCATAGACCCGGTGAAATTGCACTAGTCGTGAAGATGCGACTTACCCGCGGAAGGACGGAAAGACCCCGTGAACCTTTACTGCAGCTAGACATTGGCTGCCGGTCCGTCGTGTAGAGGATAGGTGGGAGACAGTGAACCAGGGACGCCAGTCTCTGGGGAGTCGCCCTTGGAATACCACCCTCGACGTTCTGGCAGCCTAACCCCGCGCCGTGATCCGGGCGGGGGACCGTGTCTGGTGGGTAGTTTGACTGGGGCGGTCGCCTCCTAAAGTGTAACGGAGGCGCACGTAAGGTCTGCTCAGGATGGTCGGCAACCACCCTT
Organism: Parafannyhessea umbonata; assembly: GCF_900105025.1. Lineage (GTDB taxonomy): Bacteria > Actinomycetota > Coriobacteriia > Coriobacteriales > Atopobiaceae > Parafannyhessea > Parafannyhessea umbonata. The sequence goes on from NZ_LT629759.1 coordinate 2,273,622, forward strand.
TTGAGTGCAAGAGCATAAGCAGGCTTGACTGCGAGACCCACGAGTCGAGCAGATGGGAAACCAGGTTCTAGTGATCCGGCGGCTCAGAGTGGAATGGCCGTCGCTCAACGGATAAAAGGTACTCCGGGGATAACAGGCTGATCTTCCCCAAGAGTCCACATCGACGGGAAGGTTTGGCACCTCGATGTCGGCTCATCGCATCCTGGGGCTGGAGCAGGTCCCAAGGGTATGGCCGTTCGCCATTTAAAGCGGTACGCGAGCTGGGTTCAGAACGTCGTGAGACAGTTCGGTCCCTATCCTCCGTGGGCGTAGGAAAACTGAGGGAGGCTGCCCCTAGTACGAGAGGACCGGGGTGGACGGACCTCCGGTGTACGGGTTGTCAACCTAATGGCACTGCCCGGTAGCTGAGTCCGGTCGGGATAACCGCTGAAAGCATCTAAGCGGGAAGCCCATCCCGAGATGAGTTTTCCTTTCGGTAAGACCCCTCGTAGACGACGAGGTTGATAGGCTGCAGGTGCAAGCGCCGCGAGGCGCTCAGCCGAGCAGTACTAATCGGTCGAGCTCTTCTTCCCACTATACGTGGCTCCGGATCGGAGCGGTCTTCTTGGGAAGTTCGCCTTGTCGCGCTGTGCGGCCCCCAGGGCACGGCGGAGCCGGCCCCGGAACCGAAGAATGCCCCTAGTTGGTCAGCGACCATGGCAGGGGAGGCACACCTGGTCCCATTCCGAACCCAGAAGTTAAGCCCCCGAGCGCCGATGGTACTGCGGAGCGAGTCCGTGGGAGAGCAGGACGTCGCTGACCAACTAGGGGCATTTTCGCGTCTCGCGCCCGAGTTGTGTGGGGCGTAAATACGAAGAGCACTATTGTGCAAGTCTTTTTTGAAGATCTTTTACTGCTGCTTTTCGCGGAACCTAAATGTTTCGAGCGGTAGATTGTTGAGATGCTTTAGTGGGCTGTGGGGCTTCGAAACACCGGCGGGGTGGCAAACAGCGTAATTCGGCCACGTTTTTCGATTCCATTTACTAATTTGCTGGCAGAGAGAACGACCGCATAAGAAATACATAATATATAGCATTAGCTACCTGCAACGATGGACGCCATTTTTATAGGCGATGCTATTCCTAGATATAAAATAATAAAATAAAAGGAACGAAGTACCTTACGTAAGGTACGAAATCCACCACATCCAGAGTTTTTTGTTATGAAAAGTGCGGAGATGCCACGCTGCTTGCAGTTAGCTTTCACAAATGAATATTGAGCACCAAAATACATATAAAATCACGATGATTTTGGTGCAAATATGGTGCATCTATTAGTAAGTGTTTTTTTACAGGCTGAAGAAGCGAAAGGATTACTGATGCTGGTGCACCCGACTATTGACTGCGAGGAAGATGCCTACTCGGAGCTTCGAACGCGCACATTACCTACGCGTAACGAATTGATGGGCGCTTGGAGTAACGTGGTCAGCTCTCGAGAAAAGGTAATTGTTGTTTGCGGTGATGCAGGGGTTGGAAAGACATTCTTTCTAGATTGCATTGCGGCGCACGAGAGAAGTATTGGCGCGGGCATAAAGACGATCTCGCTAAAGAAGTGTGGCGAAAACGAGCTTGGACAGAGGTTTGTTCGGTTCTCCAGGGAGACGGTGCAACAGTCGGAGGGGTCTCCTAGAATCACCGTTTGCGTCGATGACGTGCCGGCCGCTGACGAACGTTCTTATTCGCGCATAGGGCGGGCGATAAAGAAGATGTCGAACGCAGGCTGCACCGTCGTCATTGCGCTTAGGCCTGAGTGCGAGGGACTGCTCGACGTGCTCGAGAACCCATTTATAATGGATATGCACAGGTTGCTTGCCAAGGTATATCCAGGCCAAGACGCTGGCCTTACGAATGGAATCCCCAAACTGATCGCTGCCCTACGGTCTGATTACGAAGTTGGGGACCGAATCGAGCACGGCGGCCATACGTACCGCATGGCCATTCGCGAAATGGTTTCGGATGCGGTTCGGGACTCTCTGCCAAACGAAGATATCGAGCTAAGGCTTTCGCTCTTGCTCCTTGGCCGTGGCTCTCTGGATGATTCCGTGCGGATATGCCAGCATGCGGACGAGGAGTCGCTGTCCCTGCTCGAGCGTGAAGCGCCGTTCTTCGGGGTGTCTGTGGCCGACTCATCCTTCCATGTCGCCGGGCTTAGCGACCTAGAAATCTTTCATGAATGCAGGCAGGAGATTGCGGAGGCGTGCGCGAGCGCAGAGCACATTGCTCTGAACGTTGCCGAGACGCTCGGGAGGCGCGGCGAGTATAGGCGCATGGGGTTTGTGCTCGATGCGATTCGCGACTCTGCCCTCGCAATTTCATTCGCCTCACGACACGGCGTCGACCTGGTGTGCGCGGGACATACGTCGTTAGTATCAAGATCGGTACGTCTCTCTGACCCAAACGACGATGCTGCCCAGCAGAGGGCGTTGATCAACAGTCTTGCCGTTGCGGAGATCTCGGCCAAAAGAGACGAGGCGGTCAGCCTTCGTGAGTCCTGCGGAGCCTTGGCGAAGACAGATGCGTGCGAGAAGTCTGCCCTTCGTCACGCCGCGATGCTCGGTGCCTGTCGCGAGCTGATGGCGGGGCATCGAATCGCAAGGATACGACGCAACCCGAACTTAGACGATGACCAAATAGAGCTGATGTATGACCATCTGCACGCAGCGAAATACATTGTGGACGGGAAGTTCCTGGCCGGCTTCGATGCCCTGCTCGATAACCCGGGAAGAAAGAGGATGGACGGGATTCCGTCTGCCATGCTTGCGGATGACTTCTACATTTGCGAGATGATGCTCGGTGAGGTGCCGGTGCAAAACGGTGGTGGCGCGGGGTCTTCGCTTGAGGTATTTACGGAGTGCGGCTCGGGAAGACTGGCATCCATACACCTGGGGATGCGGTCGGCGCTTCGCATCCTTATGGGTCGGGTGACCAACTTCCCTGAGGTCGAGAAGATCGTGACGAGACTTGGGTCGACGGACGACCTTGTGCCTCAGGCGGCGTTTCTCATTGCCGCTGCTGTGGCGGATCTAAGGATGAGGGCCTACGCAAGTGCGAGCGTCAGGGCGAAACGAGCCGCATCTTTGGCTCGCGATGCATCGGCTGACTACCTTCTTGCGGCTGCGAGCCTGGTTTCCGATGCAATCGAAGCCGCAGCCGGAACAGAGCTTGAGTGCAAGGTTCGCTCTCGTGGCTCTGGCCCTGCAATCGGTGCCCTGAACGACCTGAGAAGGATGCTTGCACAGGCCTCTCGGGGCGACACGAGTAGTCCAGTCCGATTTGACGTGCTTCAGAGGTCGACATGCTCGAGGGAGATTCTTTGGGCCCTGAATCTGCTCCTCAATGATTGTGGCCAGGCTTCGAGAAACATCAGGTCCATCATGCCCGCGAATTGGGTCAGGTACTCTTCGAGCCTGCTTGGTGCGTTGAACGAGCGCCAGGATCAGGGAGATGGACCCGAGCGGAGCTACAGCGAGAGCGGCAAGGAGAAGGGTGATAAGCCGTTGAGAATCAGAACGCTCGGAACGTTCTCGGTGGCAATCGATGGAAGGGAACTCCCCGTAAGTGCTCTCGGCGCGCGGCGTGGCAGGAACCTTGTCTACGCGCTCGCCCTGACGAAGGGGCATTCGCTTGCCAAACGTGAGGCCATCAATATGATTTGGGGAGACTGCGACTACAGCACGGGAAACCAGAAGCTCTACGAGACGGTCTGTCTTGCTCGCAAGATTCTTAGGGTGGGAGACGACAGGGAGTCCGTCATTTTGACGGGACGGTCCTCGGGCAGAATCGCCCTCGACATGACGAAGGTCACCATAGATGTGGACGAGTTCGAAGCCCGCGCTAACGATGCGCTTTCGAGCGAGGGCATGGATAGAAGCGTCGTGGCTCTTGCAAGTGAAGCGAGGGACATATACTCAGGTGGTGTCGCAGAGATGATTGACGACCCCTCCGGGATGATCGAGGGCCGCATAGAGGCGCTGACGACCCTGCATGCCGACGTGATGGTTGCCGGTGCCAAGGCTGCGCTGAGAGAGGGAAAGACGTACCTCTCGTCTCAGCTATCGGGAGAGGCTCTCAAGGACGACTCGTTGCGCGAGGACGCCCTGCTGCAGTATGTGACTGCGTTGGGCGTGCTTGGCCGGACCGCAGAGATCGTGACGGCATATCGTCGTTACAAGGATGCGCTCGTCCATAAGTACCACGCGATGCCATCGGAGACTGTCAGAAAGAGCGTGGACGAGGCGCTGGAGCACAGCGGGAGTAGTCTGACGGCAGGGAGAATAGACGGGGTCGCCGAAGATGGCGACGAGGAGGTTTCCTAAAAAGGCGCGAAAGTGACCGCGGGCGGTGCCAATTTGATGGTTACACGGGCGCGTGCTGCGCTCTCCGGTTCCTATTGATAAAGTGGGAGCGTTGATTAACATGCCCGCGGTCGCCGCGCAGGCTGATGTCCAGAGGAAAGATTATGCCAAACTTTTTTTCTAAATTGCTTTCTCATGGCGCGGATAAGCAGCTTAAGGAGTTTGAAGCAATAGCCGAGAAGGTCAACGACTTCGAGCCGCAGATCAAGGCGTTGAGTGACGAGGAGCTTAGGGGCCAGACCGCGCTCTTCCGTGAGAGGTATGCCAACGGCGAGACGCTGGACGATCTTCTCCCTGAGGCATTTGCCACGGTGAGGGAGGCGTCGGTCAGGACGCTTGGCATGAGGCACTTTGACGTGCAGGTGATTGGCGGCATCGCGCTCCATCGGGGCATGATCGCGGAGATGAAGACCGGCGAGGGCAAGACGCTCGTGTCGACGCTTGCCGGCTACCTGAACGCGATTCCGGGCGAGGGCGTGCACATCGTTACCGTGAACGACTACCTCGCGAAGCGCGATAGCGAGTGGATGGGCCAGGTCTACAAGTTCCTGGGCATGAACGTCGGCATCCTGCAGAACGGCATGAGGCTGGACATGAAGAAGCCCGCGTACAACGCGGACGTGACGTATGGCACGAACTCGGAGTTTGGCTTCGACTACCTGCGTGACAACATGGTCGGCCGCGCGGACATGCGCGTGCAGCGCGGACACCACTTCGCGATCGTGGACGAGGTCGACTCCATCCTGATCGACGAGGCGAGGACGCCGCTCATCATCTCTGGTGCGGGAACGAAATCCGCGAGCACGTACAAGGACTTCGCGCGCGCCGTCAGGGGGCTGACGCCTGACGTCGACTTCGAGATGGACGAGGCGAAGCACACCATCGCGGCGACGGACCAGGGCCTGAGGAAGATCGAGCGGAGCCTGGGCATCGACAACATCTACTCGGACATGTCCGGTCAGCTCGTGAACCACCTGCAGCAGGCCCTGAAGGCGCAGTACATGTTCCACAGGGACCAGCAGTACGTCGTGGTGGACGGCGAGGTCAAGATCGTCGACGAGTTCACGGGCCGCATCATGGAGGGCAGGCGCTACTCTGAGGGCCTGCACCAGGCGATCGAGGCGAAGGAGGGCGTGTACATTCGCGAGGAGAACCAGACGCTCGCGACCATCACGCTGCAGAACTACTTCCGCCTCTACGACAAGCTCTCGGGCATGACGGGAACCGCCATGACGGAGGACGCGGAGTTCAGGGAGATCTACAACCTGCCGGTGCAGGTGATTCCGCCAAACAAGCCCGTGCAGCGCATCGACCACGACGACCTGGTGTACAGGACGGTCGAGGCGAAGTTCAACGCCGTGGCCGACGACGTGGCGAAGCGCCATGCGACCGGCCAGCCCGTTCTGGTGGGCACGGTGTCGATTGAGAGCTCCGAGCGTCTCTCGCGCATTCTGGACAAGCGCGGCATCAAGCACGCGGTGCTTAACGCGAAGTTCCACGAGCGCGAGGCGCAGATTGTGGCGCAGGCCGGCCGCGAGGGTGCCGTCACCATCGCCACGAACATGGCCGGCCGTGGTACGGACATCCTTTTGGGCGGCAACCCCGACGTGCTTGCGATCGACCTCATGCAGGACGACGGCATCGACGTGAGCGAGGGCGTGACCGCAGAGATGCGCGCGCCGTACCTGGAGAAGGCGAGGGAGATCTGCTCGCGCGAGAAGGAGCACGTGCTCGCGGCTGGCGGACTGTGCGTGATCGGCACCGAGCGCCACGAGAGCCGACGCATCGACAACCAGCTGCGCGGACGCGCCGGCCGCCAGGGCGACCCCGGCGAGACGCAGTTCTACCTCTCGCTCGAGGACGACCTGATGAGGCTGTTCGGCGGAGACCGCATGGACCGCATCTCCGCGATGATGACGAAGTACGACATGCCGGACGACATGCCCATCCAGGCGAAGATGGTCACGAAGGCCGTGGAGAGCGCCCAGCGCAAGGTGGAGGAGATCAACTTTGCCATGCGTAAGAACGTCCTCGACTACGACGACGTCATGAACAAGCAGCGCCAGGTGATCTACGAGGAGAGGAACAAGATCCTGGACGGCAAGGATCTCGTGGCCCACGTCGCGGAGGTGACCCGCGGGACCGTCAATCGCAGGGTGCGGGAGTTCTGCGGCGAGAACGTCGATCCGAGCGACTGGGACACCGAGGGCCTGCGCAAGTGGGTCGTGGAGCTCACCGGCAGGACGGACCTGCCGGAGTTCGAGGACGACGAGGACCGCGATGCCATTTCGGACGCCGTGTACGACTACGTGATCGAGTGCTACGACGCGAAGTCGAGGCTGCTGTCCGACGACATCATGCAGCAGCTCTCCGCCCAGGTGATGCTGCGCGTGATCGACACGAGGTGGATGGCGTACCTGCAGGAGATGGACTATCTGAAGACCGGCATCGGGCTTCGAGGCTTTGGCCAGCGCGATCCGCTCGTGGAGTACAAGACGGAGGCGTTCGCGGCGTTTACCGAGCTCGTGAACACGATGTACGAGGATTTCCTGCGAACGATCCTGCGCCTGGAACTTGCGGCGCCGCTGACGGAGGCCGATGAGTCCGACGATCTGAGGGGCGCGAAGTACTCCGGCCCCGCAGACGTGGACGGCGACCAGTCCTCCCACAGGGCGGAGATGAGCGAGCGTGCGGGCGCCCCTGGCGGCACGAGGCACATGGCCTCTCCGGAAAAGCCGGCGACGTATCGCAAGGCTGACGACCCCGACCCGTACGTGGGGGTCGGACGCAACGACCCTTGTCCCTGCGGAAGCGGCAAGAAGTTCAAGAACTGCCACGGCAGAAACCGATAGCAAAGCGTGGGAAATGACTGAGATCTCCAGAGAAGACATCGAGGGGCTATCCGAAAGGCTCGACAAGGTGGAGGCCTACCTCCATGTGGACGAGAAGCGCGGCAAGGTGGCCGAGCTCGAGAAGCTGAGCGCCGAGCCCGGGTTCTGGGAGGATGCCGAGGGCGCGAGCAGGACCATGGAGCAGCTGACGCGCGCCAAGGAGGACGTCGTGGCCATCGACTCCGCACGCTCGGAGCTCGAGGACGTGAAGGCCGCGCTTGAGTTGGGCGAGGAGACCGGAGACGAGGACCTTCTCGCCGAGGCGGGCTCGACGCTGGAGCGGCTGGTCTCGGACCTCGGGGAGCTGGAGCTCTCCACGTGGTTCACGGGGGAGTTCGATCACGGTGACGCCATTGTGACGGTGACGCCCGGGCAGGGCGGTCTCGAGGCGCAGGACTGGTGCGACATGCTGTTTCACATGTACCTGCGCTATTGCGAGCGGCGTGGCTGGAAGGTGGACGTGAACGACGCCCCCGTGGCGGACGTCATCGGCATCGACCGGGCGACGTTCACGGTATCCGGCCGGAACGCCTATGGCATGCTGCGTGCGGAGCAGGGCGTGCACCGGCTGGTGAGGATATCTCCCACCGACGACAAGAAACGCCGTCAGACCACGTTTGCGGGCGTGGAGGTTCTGCCAGTGCTGCCGGACGACGTGACCGTGGACATCGACCCCCAAGACCTGCGGATAGACGTCTACCACGCGACGGGCCACGGCGGACAGGGGGTCAACACCACCGACTCCGCGGTGAGAATAACGCACATACCCACCGGCACGGTCGTCACGTGCCAGAACGAGCGCAGCCAGATCCAGAACAAGGCCATCGCGATGGGCATCCTGCGCAGCCGCCTGTATGAGCGCGAGCTCGCGAAGCGCGAGGCCGAGATCGACGAGCTGCGCGGCCCGAAGCGCGACATAGGCTTTGGCAACCAGATCAGGAGCTACGTCCTGTATCCGTACAAGATGGTGAAGGACCTGCGGACGGGCATCGAGACGGGCAACGTGGACGCCGTGCTGAAGGACGGCGACCTCGACCCGTTTGTGATCGGCTATCACAGGTGGCGCGTTGGCGGGGGTGGCGAATGAGGCATGGGTTCGACTGGAGGCGCGCCGCGAAGGACGCGCTCCTGATAGTTGCGGGGTCGGTGCTGTTTGCCATCGGAATCGACTGCTTCGAGCTGCCAAACGGCATCGCGGCCGGCGGCCTCACGGGACTGGCGACCATCATCTACGCAGTGGGCAAGGCGGCGGGCGTTACGCTTCCCGTCGGTATGCAGACCATTGCGATGAACGTCCTGCTTTTGGTGTACGTGGTGCTGCGCACGCGCGACTGGTCCTATGTGACGCGCAGCATCGCCGGCATCTTGGTGTCCGGCTTCATGATCGATGCGCTTGCTCCCGTGCTTCCGGTGCCCACCCACGGCGAACTGCTGATTTCTGCCATCTGGGGCGGCGTGTTCGTAGGCGCGGGAGTTGGCGTCGTCTTTCTTTCTGGTGGCAACACCGGCGGCACGGACATCGTGGCGCAGCTCATCGCAAAGCGCATCGGCATGCCGCTGGGCACGCTGAGCATGCTTGTCGACGGCGTGATCGTCATCGCGTCCGTCCCGGTGTTCTCGCTTCGGAACGCCCTGTTCGCTGGAATCGCCATGTACTTGGGCGGGCGCGTGATCGACGCGGTCGTCGACGGCCCGCGCACCGCGCGCATGGCGTACATCATATCGGGCAAGCACGAGGAGATCGCAAACGCCATCATGTACGACCTCGGCCGTGGCTGCACAGAGCTCAAGGCGCGCGGCGTGTGGAGCGGAAACGACCGTCCCGTCCTCATGTGCGTGTGCGGCAGGACCGAGACCGCCCGCCTGAAGCAGATCGTGGGCGAGCTCGATCCCGACGCGATTGTGGTCGTCTCCGAGGTACACGAGGCCTTCGGCGAGGGTTTCACGCGCATAGGCTCGTAGGTGCCTTGGCCTTTTTGGAGCGCTCTGGTTAATCTGTGCTACGCCGGCGTTGCCATGCTCTGCACCTGCGTTTCTGGGTAAACTTAATCAGATTCTGTCAGTATCGCTTTGTAGAAAAAGGAGCTCTAGTGGCCAACCACTTTCGCAGCAGCGAGCGGCAGGGGGACGACAGGCTTGACTCCACGAGTCCGCAGGTCCCGCAGGCCGATGCGGTCCAGGGCGACGGGTCCATCGACCCGCAGTCCCATGTAGACGCCATCGCGCGGGAGGAGGCGGCAAACGTCCGCAGCACGGCGGCGCACGCGGCGCCGGTCGCGCAGGCGCCGGCAGACCCCACGCCCCAGGCGCCCGCGGGCGCCGAGCCCCTGCAGCCCGTCACCACGGTAACGGCGCACACCCCCGAGGACGCGCCGCAGGCGCCGCAGGGCGAGGGCCTCGTGGTGTCCCAGACCGCGGGCGACATCGAGTCGCAGCCAGAGACAAAAAGCGTCTTCGCACCCCTGCAGGATGACGGCAACCGCGTGGTACCCCACACGGGCAGGCCGACCATCTCGCTTCGAAACGCAACACTCATCTACCCGGCCCAGCCCAACAAGCCCGCGCTCGACGGCGTGAGCCTCGACATCTATCCCGGCGAGTTCGTGTTCGTCGTCGGCCACTCCGGCTCGGGCAAGTCGACCCTGCTCAAGCTCCTCACGCGCGAGCTGCGCGCCACGAGCGGCAAGGTCATCGTCGCGGGCCAGGACCTCACGAAGCTGCGTGACAGAAAGGTCCCGTACCTCCGCCGCCAGATCGGTACGGTCTACCAGGACTTCAAGCTCCTGCCGGACAAGACGGTGTATGAGAACGTCGCGTTCGCGCTCGAGTGCATCGGCAAGCCGCGTGCGGTCATCAAGGTCCAGGTGCCTGAGACGCTGCGTCTCGTCGGCCTCGCCGAGAAGATGGACAACTACCCTGACCAGCTCTCCGGCGGCGAGCAGCAGCGCGTTTCCGTCGCCCGCGCGATGGTCAACCGTCCGCCACTTCTGGTGTGCGACGAGCCGACGGGCAACCTCGACCCGGCCATCTCGCTCGGCATCATGAGGCTGCTCGACCGCATCAACCGTACGGGGACCACCGTCGTCATGGCGACCCATGACCGCGAGATGGTCGATTCCATGCGCAGGCGCGTGATCGCCCTCGAGGCCGGCCATGTGGTGCGCGATCAGGAGAAGGGAGGCTACGGCTTCTATGGTGCCATCTAACATTGGGTATTCGCTCCACGAGGCCTTCCGCCACTTCCGTCGCAACTGGTCCACGGTCCTTGGGGCAATCGTCACCATCTTCCTGTCGCTCTTCGTGATCGGCATGTTCGTGCTCGGCTCCGTACTCGTCGGCAACCTCGTCGGCAACGTAGAGGACCGCGTCACCATCCAGGCGTTCCTCTCGGACAACGCGGACAAGACGGCCGTCGAGGCGCTCCAGAAGAAGGTCGACGGCTGGAAGTACGTTGAGTCCGTCTCGTACAAGAGCAAGGAGGAGGCGCTCAAGCAGTACAAGGAGACGATGAGCAACCGCAATGCCGCGGACGCCGTCGCCGCCCTCGACGGCGAGAACCCCGTGCCCGCCTCGCTCGTCATCAAGCTGTCGGATCCGCAGGACGTGGAGAAGGTGGCAAACAAGCTCATCAAGGACGCGGACTTCGCGAAGGTCGCGGACAACGGCTCCAACCCCAGCGACTCCGTCCAGTACGGCCGCGAGACGGTGGAGCGCCTGTTCAGCGTCACGTACTACCTGCGCATCGGTGCGATCGTGCTTGTGGCGCTCCTCGCGTTCATCGCGTTCGTGTTCATCAACAACACCATCCGTCTCGCCATCTCGGCGCGTCGCCGCGAGATCGCTATCATGCGCCTGGTCGGTGCGTCTAATGGCTTCATCCGCGGGCCGTTCATGATGGAGGGCCTGCTCGAGGCGCTCTTCGGCTCGGTTCTGGCGGTCGTCGCGCTCAACGGCGGTCTCGCCGTCGTCATGCCCAGGCTCCAGAACAGCCTGAAGTTCCTCTCGTTCGACCTGCCGGCACACGTGCTGGCCGGCACGTACGCGGGGCTCATCGTAATCGGCATGCTCCTCGGCATGTTTGGCTCTATGATTGCCATGAGGCGCTACCTCAAGGTCTAGCCAAGCAACCGGCATCGTCCTTGTGAAAGGCGGCGCGGCCTGCGGGTCACGCCGCCTTTCCATACCAAAGGAGGTCTCGCATGGGACGCAAGCGCCCGCACAGGTCCAACCGTCGCCGTCCCGGACGGGAGGGCAAGCGCAAGGCGCACGTCCTTCTCACCGGTACGCTGCGCGTGATGAGGCCCGGCGTCGCGGAGGTGCAGACGCCGGAGGGGACGTTCTCCGTGGCGCGCGGAGGCATTCGCGAGGGCATGAGCGGCGACGAGGTGCAGGTTAGCCTCCAGGAAGCGCGCGGGCGAGAAAAACTTGCGCGCGTGCAGAACGTCGTCTCGCGCGCGACAACGACGTTTCTGGGCGTTTACAGGCACCTTGACCCGCTGGGGGTCGTTGTGCCGCTGGACGCCCGGATCAAGCGGGACTTCTTCGTGGTCCCGGAGGACCGAAGCGCCTCGCGCCTGGGCGTGGGGGAGGGCGACGTCGTGTCCGCCCGCATCACGGAGTACCCCGGCCGCCACAGCGCCGGCGTCGTCACCATAGACCGGCGCGTGGGCCCGTCGGCGGAGCTCGACCTCAACGTGGAGTCCGTCATCGCGTCGTACGACCTGCCGGGAGAGTTCCCCTCTGCGGCGCTCGCGCAGGCGGACGCCATCACCGTCGACGTCGCGGCAGCACTCGCCAGCGACCCGCTGCGCCGCGACATGCGCTCAAGCTGCGTCTTCACCATCGACCCCACGGACGCCCGCGACTTCGACGACGCCGTGGGCGCCCGGCGCACGGACGACGGCTTCGAGGTTGAGGTCCACATCGCGGACGTGACGCACTACGTGCCGTGGAACTCGCCCGTCGACAACGAGGCCAAGCGCCGTGGATGCTCCGTCTACCTGGTGGACCGTGTGCTGCCCATGCTGCCGGAGCGTCTGTGCAACGACGTGTGCTCGCTCAGGCCGGGCGAGGACCGGCTGTGCATGAGCGTCGTCATGCGTCTGGATCGCCGCGGCAACGTGACGGACGCGCAGGCGTTTCCCACGGCCATACGCTCGGTCGCGCGGCTGGACTACGACACGGTGGACGCGCTCCTGGATGGCCGCGTGGAGCCGGCGGGGCTGCCGTGTGCGCCGGACGTAGCGCCGCGGGTGTCGGAGGCCATCGCGGTGCTTGACCAGGTTGCGGCGCTGAGGGTCGCGCGTCGGGCCGAGCGTGGCGCCATTGACTTCGACACCCGCGAGGCGAAGGTCCGCCTGGACGAGAAGGGCGTGCCCGTGGGGGTGACGGTCCGTCGCAAGACGCGCGCGACGAGCCTGGTGGAGGAGGCCATGCTCATCGCGAACGAGAGCGTTGCGCGAATGCTGGCGGAGGCGGAGGCGCCGGCGGCGTACCGCGTGCACGAGCAGCCGTCGCCGGAGGAGCTTGCAGGGACCATACCGGTCCTTGCGGAGCTGGGGCTTGCAAAGGGCGAGCTCGCGGACCGCGTGGTCGCAGGCGATCCGTTTGCCATCCGGCAGGTGCTTGCGGCCGCGCGCGGCACCGCGGGCGAGGCGCTGGCGACGACGCTTCTTTTGCGCGCGCAAAAGCGGGCCGTCTACCTGCCGCATAACGAGGGGCACTACGCGCTGGGCGCGAAGGCGTACTGCCACTTCACGTCGCCCATCAGGCGCTACCCGGACGACGTCGTGCACCGCGCGCTCAGGGCGCAGCTCGAGGGGCGCGCGCAAAGCCGCGAGCAGCTGGACGTGGCGCGAAACCTGCCTCAGCTGTGCCGCACGTGCTCTGACCGCGAGCGCCTCGCGGATGGCGCGGCCCGCGACACGCAGAAGGTCAAGATGGCGGAGCTGTTTGCCAGCCACGTGGGTGAGTCCTTCTCGGGCGTCATCGTGGGCGTGGAGCGCTACGGGCTCTTCGTCGAGCTGGACGACACGTGCGCGGAGGGGCTGGTGCCCGTGGGCGCGCTTGGCGACGAGTGGTTTGCGTACGACGAGAAGCGCCTGTGCCTGACGGGCGAGTCGTCCGGACGCTCGTGGCGCTGCGGGCAGCGCGTGGCCGTGACCGTCACGGGAACGAACCCGGCGCGCGGGCTGATAGACTTCGCGCCGGCGCGGGGAACCTCGCTCGCGACGTCGCGTGCATCAAAGTGACCCGCAACGGGTAGCCTTAGACACATACGCAATCCCGCCGCGGGCGGGGCACGAGGGCGGCGCGGCCGCTGGAGGAACATGGACGAAAGTGGAATGACGGAGGGCCTGGCTCACGCGGAGGCCCTGATGATAGAGGGACAGAACGACGAGGCGCTCTCCGTGCTCTTGGGCATCGCGGAGGACGCGGAGGAGTACGTGGACCGCAACTGCCCCACGACGGACGAGGTGCAGTGGTTCAGCTTCCCCACGATCTTCGAGCGGCTGGCGTACCGCCGCGTGGAGAAGGACCCGCGCGAGCTGCGTGACGTGGGCGAGCCCATGGACCGGCTGTACGGCGACCTTGCGCTTGCGGCCGTGCACACCGGCGACTACGACATTGCGACGAACGCCCTGAAGCAGGCGGTGCGCTGGAACCCCATGGGGTGCGAGAACCGCCTGAACCTTGCGGACCTCTTCCGCATGAACGGCGACATAAACGAGTACCTTGCGCTCACGTACTCCGTGTTCGAGCGGGCGAGCGACGCGCGCCACCTCGCGCGGGCGTTCGCGAACTTCAGCGAGTACTTCCTGGTGCAGCAGAAGCCGCGCACGGCCGCGGCGGCGCTGCGCGCGGGGCGCCGCCTGGGCGTGAGGGAGCATGCGCTCGACCAGGCGCTTGACCAGGCGACCGGCACCACGCACGACCCGGACCTGGTGGGCGACGACGAGGCCCGCGATCTTCTCGCCCAGGAGGGCCTGCCGGACGGTGCCAACGCAGAGATCGCCATCTGCCTGCTGATGTGCGCCACGGACGCCGCGCAGGCCGGCCAGCAGGACGTTGCGACCAACCTTACGGTGCGCGCCCGCGACCTGGTGGGCGAGGACGCCTCCATGGCGCTGCTGAGGCTGATCCGCCAGAGCGACGCGGACCTTGCGGCGGACCGGGGTGCCACGCCGGGCCAAGGCGCGCCGGGCGAGAAGGACGCGCCGGATGGCGCCGACGGCACGGCCGGGGGTGACGCAGATGGCCGCTAGCAAGGCGAAGGGCGGACGCCCCGGCATCAAGGTCATATCGAAGAACCGTGCCGCGCGCCACAACTATGCGATCGACGAGACGTTCGAGGCGGGCATCGAGCTCACGGGCGCGGAGGTGAAGAGCCTGCGCGACCGCGCGGCGCAGCTGACGGACACGTTCGTGCTCATACGCGGTGGCGAGGTGTGGCTGAACGGCATGCACATCCACCCGTACGTGAACGGCGGCGTGTGGAACCCTGATCCGGACCGCCGGCGCAAGCTGCTGCTGCACCGCAGGCAGATAGATTACATGGAGCAGAAGCTCCGCACGAAGGGCGTTGCCATCGTGCCGCTTCAGATGTACTTCGACGAGCACAACCGCGTGAAGCTCACCATCGCGCTCGCCACGGGCAAGAAGCTGTACGACAAGCGCGCGGACATGGCGCGCCGCGATGCCGACCGCGAGATTCGCCGCGTGCTGAAGGAGCGCAGCCGCGCTTAGCGTGCGGGGGCCACGCTTGCTGCGCGGGGTCTTGCCGCGCCGGTGCGCGACCCTAGAATGTCTGTAAGCGCCCCGCGTGGGGCGAAGGAGTGCGTTTGGAGGAACAGATGGACACTACCGCGTTCGCGAAGTTTACGTCCGGGCTCTACGTCGTATCTGCGTCCGGAGCCGATGGCACCTCGGCGTGCCTCATCAACACCGGCTTGCAGCTCACGAGCACACCGCTGCAGATAGAGGTCGTCGTCAACAAGCAGAACCACACGCAGCAGGCGATCCTGGACGCCAGCCACTTCGCGCTCTGCCCGCTGGACGTGACGTGTGACATGGAGTACGTGGGCCGCTTTGGCTTCAAGTCCTCCGCGGACGTCGACAAGTTCGCGGGCATCGACTCCGCAGTGACGGCGCTCGGCGACCGCTACCCGCTGCCGCACGTGCTTGCCGTCGTTTCGTGCAAGGTCGTGGCGACGCTGGACGTGGGCACCCACATGGTGTTTGTGGGAGAAGTGCAGGACGCCAGGACCCTTGGCGATGCGGACCCGCTCACGTATGCTTACTACCACACGGTGCTGAAGGGAAAGACGCCGCCGAAGGCCTCCTCGTACGTTCCGAAGGAGGTCGCAAACACTGGGGACGGTTCCGCGAACGCGGACGACCAAATAGAGAGAGGAAACACCATGGCTGACGAGAAGAAGACCTACAAGTTCGTTTGCACGGTCTGCGGCTACGAGGTCGAGGTCGACACCCCCGAGCTGCCCGAGGACTACGTCTGCCCCGTCTGCGGCGTTGGCCCGGATCAGTTCGAGCTGGTGGAGGAGTAGCCTCCGCAGCGCTCTGGCGCACGCGCGCAAGGGCGGGGTCGCGCCGGTGCGTGGCCTCGCCCTTCTCGCCCAGGCGCCCGGGCAAGAGGGCGCCGCGAAAAGTCGTGGTGTCTGGCGCGCAAGAAGTTGGGTAGACTTAACATGCTCGGGCGTGGCCCGGACGGCACTTTGACAGACGCATGGTGGCATTCGGCCCCAAGCACCTCATGGGGGCGACTGGTTTCGACAGGGTAGTTCTGAGGTGGGCAGCAGGCCGTGGTCTCCTCGCCACGTAAAACAGGGGTACCGTCAAATTTAATTGACAACGATTCTTACCAGGGCTATGCCCTCGCTGCTTAATTATTAACTAGCAGCCGTCAATCCCGGGATCGCTCCCGTCCCCGGTGCGACGTCATTTAGGGAGATGCTCTCTGGGACGTAGTCGGTATGCCCAGGGAAAAGCAAGAACCGGCTGGGACGCCAAGCGCGGGTCGCCAAGTGCGCGGCGTCCAAGATCCAATTGGCGACTAAGCTTGTAGACACCTGCCAGGGAGCTGCTTTGGACCGGAGTTCGATTCTCCGCGCCTCCACCATGGACTTCGTCGGCGCCCGCCCCGCAAGGGGTGCGGCGCCGTTTTGCTACGCATGGCCGGCATGGCGCGGCGCGCCCCGGCCCCAACAGAGAGGGGGACGCCCATGGCGGCCCAAGACACGGCCCTCGTTCTGGAGGGCGGAGGATTTCGCTGCATGTTCACGGCGGGCGTGCTCGACGTCCTGATGGAGCACGGCCTGTACGACTTCGGCAGCGTGTGGGGCGTCTCGGCCGGCTCCATCAGCGCGTCGAGCTTCAAGAGCCGCCAGATCGGCCGCACGGCCCGCATCATGCTCGCGTTTAGGGACGACCGCAGGTTCATGTCGTTCTGGTCGCTTCTGACCACGGGCAACATCGCCGGCGGCGAGTTCATGTACGAGGAGGTCCAGAACGTGCTGGATCCCTGCGACGTGGAGACGTTCAACAGAAACCCGCTTCGCATGTTCAGCGTCGCGTCCAACGTGGTGTTCGGCACGGCGGACTACCTTGAGTGCAAGAGCTTCCCGGAGGACGTGGCCAAGGTGCAGGCGTCCGCCTCGATGCCGGGCGTGTCCCAGATGGTGGAGGTGGGTGGCCACCGCTACCTGGACGGCGGCACCACGGACTCCATCCCGTTCGAGGTGGCGCTCGGCGCAGACGGCACGCGCAAGGTCGAGGGCTACGACGGCGCGCAGAGGGCCGTCGTGGTGCTCACGCGCGACCGCGACTACGTAAAGAGCCTTGGCAACGAGGGCCTGGTGCTGCGCAGCCACCGCTACGACGCCTACCCGTACTTCACCCACGCTCTCGAGACGCGCTACCTGCGCTATAACGCCCAGCGCGACCTGCTTTTTGCCATGGAGAGGGAGCAGGACCCGCGCGTGCTGGTTATCGCGCCGGAAGACCCCGTCACCGTGGACGTCACCGGCGCGGACGGCGGCGCGCTGCTCTCGCTCTACGTGAAGGGGCGCCAGCAGGCAGAGGCCCGCCTGGAAGAGATCGCGGCGTTCATCGGTCACAACGCGTAGCGCGCGTGTGCGGCTTGTGGCCAACTCGGTAGCTGTTGCAAATGCAACTGATTACATCGCACATCTGGCATAGGCTCTTCATTGTCGAAAAACGCGGCGGGGGCCGCGCGTCAGAGAGAGGTGCTTGATGGACCCTAAGATGTTCTGCTACCAGTGTCAGGAGACCGCAGGCTGCAAGGGCTGCACGATTCGCGGCGTGTGCGGCAAGTCGCCGGAGGTCGCCGCCATGCAGGACCTCCTTGTCTACGTGACGAGGGGCCTGTCTGCCGTGACGAGCGCGCTGCGCGCGAAGGGCGAGTCCGTGTCGCGCGGCGTGAACAGCCTCGTCGCAACGAACATGTTCCACACCATCACGAACGCCAACTTCGACGAGGCCGCCATCCGCGAGCGCATCGCCAGGACGCTGAGCGTGAAGGCGTCGCTCCTCGCGCGCCTGGGCGACACGGACGGCCTGCCCGAGGCCGCGCTCTGGAGCGGCGAGGACGCGGACTTCGCGGCGAAGGCCGCCACGGTCGGCGTGCTTGCGTGCGCGGACGAGGACGTGCGCAGCCTGCGCGAGCTCATCACCTACGGCGTGAAGGGCCTCTCCGCGTACACGGCGCATGCGAACGCCCTGCTGAAGTACGACGAGTCCGTGGACGCGTTCATGCAGGAGGCCCTGGCGAAGACCCTCGATGACACGCTGGGCGTGGACGACCTCGTCGCGCTCACCCTCGAGCTCGGCAAGCACGGCGTGGACGGCATGGCGCTTCTGGACGCCGCGAACACCGGCGCGTACGGCAGCCCGGAGGTGACGGAGGTAAGCATCGAGCCGCGCTCGAACCCCGGCATCCTCGTTTCCGGCCACGACCTGCGCGACCTCGAGATGCTGCTCGAGCAGACCAAGGGCACCGGCATCGACGTGTACACCCACTCCGAGATGCTCCCCGCGAACTACTACCCCGCGCTGAAGAAGTACGACAACCTCGTCGGCAACTACGGCAACGCCTGGTGGAAACAGAACGAGGAGTTCGAGAGCTTCAACGGCCCGATCCTCATGACCACCAACTGCATCGTGCCCCCGCGCGACTCCTACAAGGGCCGCATGTTCACCACCGGCTCGGCGGGCTACCCCGGCTGCACCCACATCGAGGCTAACGAGCAGGGCGAGAAGGACTTCTCGGCGCTGATCGAGCTCGCCCGCACCTGCGAGCCGCCCACCAAGATCGAGGAGGGCTCCATCGTGGGCGGCTTTGCCCACGACCAGGTCTTCGCCCTTGCCGACCAGGTGGTCGACGCCGTGAAGACCGGCAAGATCACCAAGTTCGTCGTGATGGCCGGCTGCGACGGCCGCGCGAAGAGCCGCAGCTACTACACGGACTTCGCCCGTGCGCTGCCCGAGAGCGTCGTCATCCTCACGGCCGGCTGCGCCAAGTACAAGTACAACAAGCTCGGCCTGGGCAACGTCCCCGGCACCGGCATCCCGCGCGTGCTTGACGCCGGCCAGTGCAACGACTCCTACTCCCTTGCGCTCATCGCGTTGAAGCTGAAGGAGATCTTCGGCCTGGACGATGTGAACGACCTGCCCCTGGCCTTCAACATTGCGTGGTACGAGCAGAAGGCAGTCATCGTTCTTCTCGCCCTTCTTGCCCTTGGCGTCAAGAACATCCACCTTGGGCCGACGCTGCCCGCATTCCTCTCGCCGAACGTGACGAAGGTCCTCGTGGACAACTTCGGCATCGCCGGCATCACGAACGTGGACGACGACCTGAAGATCCTGGTGGGGTAGAGGCCTGCCAAGGCACGTACCGACCAAAGGCATGACGATCGGGCCCGGACGATGCGTCCGGGCCCGAACCGCGTCTTTTGTGTGGGAATGTCGTGTTTTGTGTCGAGCACGCCACGGTGTTGTATACTTCTAAAGCTTTTCCACTGAGCCCCGTAATCTCACAGGAAAACGCGTTCTGTTTAGTAAGCACATGGAGGAGTCAAGTGAACAAGTCGACTCATTACGCCAAGAAGGGTGAGGTCCAGCGCAACTGGGTGCTCATCGACGCCGACGGCGCCACCCTTGGCCGCCTCGCTACCAAGGCTGCCATGATCCTTCGTGGTAAGAACAAGCCCCAGTACACCCCCAACACCGACACGGGTGACTTCGTGGTGGTCATCAACGCCGACAAGGTCCAGCTTACCGGCGTCAAGGCCGACCACAAGGAGTACTGGCGCTACTCCGGATGGCTGGGTGGCCTGAAGAAGGAGTCCTTCAAGGAGGCCATGGAGAAGCACCCCGAGCGTGTCGTCGAGCACGCCATCAAGGGCATGCTTCCCCACACGTCCCTCGGCCGCCAGCAGGCGACGAAGCTCAAGGTCTATGCTGGCCCCGAGCACCCGCACGCCGCTCAGAACCCCGTCAAGATCGATCTGGAGGCTTAACCGATGGCTGACAACACCGCTGTTTACACCGGCACCGGCCGTCGCAAGGAGGCAACCGCCCGCGTTCGCCTCGTTCCCGGCACCGGCAAGGTTACCGTCAATGGCCGTGACGCCCTCAACTACTTTGGCCGTCAGCAGCTCGTTGACAACGCACTCGCTCCGTTCCGCGTGACGGACACCGTTAACCGCTTCGACGTCCTCGCCAACTGCGATGGCGGCGGCATCAACGGCCAGTCCGGCGCACTCCGCCTGGGCATCGCCCGCGCCCTCCTCGAGGCTGGCGAGTACCGCGCCGACCTCAAGAAGGCCGGCTTCCTCACCCGTGACTCTCGCGCCGTCGAGCGCAAGAAGTACGGCCTGAAGAAGGCCCGCAAGCGCCCGCAGTTCTCCAAGCGCTAAGGCCCACTGGCTTTCAATGCACGTACGGAGGGCCTGTCGACTCTGGTCGGCAGGCCCTTTTTCGTTACAGTGTTAACGTAGGCAACGGTGACCTCCGGGCGCCGCGTCTCACACGAGAGAGGTCTGCTATGAAGTACTTTGGTACGGACGGGTTCCGCGGCGTGGCCAACGAGGGGCTAGACGTCGAGCACGCGTACAAGATCGGCCGCTTCGTCGGCTGGCACTACGGCGCCCGCGTGGGCAAGAAGGCCCGCGTCATCCTGGGTAAGGACACGAGGCGCTCCAGCTACATGTTCGAGAGCGCTCTTGTCGCCGGGCTCGTCGCGTCCGGTGCGGACGCGTACATGCTCCACGTCATCCCGACGCCCGGCCTCGCGTACGAGACCGCGGATGGCGGCTTCGACTGCGGCATCATGATCACCGCGTCTCACAACCCCTACACGGACAACGGCATCAAGCTCGTGAACACCGAGGGCTACAAGATGGAGGAAGACGTCCTCGAGCAGATCGAGTCATACATCGACGGCGAGTTCGACGTCCCCCTGGCCACGGGTGACGCCATTGGCTGCACCGTGGACTACATGCAGGGGCGCAATCGCTACATAGCGCACCTCATTGCGTCGTGCGGCTTCAGCATGCAGGGCGTGAAGGTCGGCCTCGACTGCGCGAACGGCGCGGCGTCCTCCGTCGCGCGTCCGGTGTTCGATGCCATGGGTGCCGAGACCCACGTGATCAACAACGCCCCAAGCGGCTTCAACATCAACGTGGACTGCGGCAGCACCCACATCGAGAGGCTGCAGGACTTCGTGGTGAAGAACGGGCTCGACGTCGGCTTCGCCTACGACGGCGACGCGGACCGCTGCATCGCGGTGGACGAGCGCGGACACGTGGTGGACGGCGACCTCATCATGTACGTGTGCGGCGTCTACCTCGCGAAGCACGGCCGCCTCGCCAAGAACACCGTCGTCCCCACCGTCATGAGCAACTTCGGCTTCTTCAAGGCGCTTGACGCCGCGGGCATCGACCACGTCTCCACGGCGGTCGGCGACAAGAACGTCTGGGCGTGCATGATGGAGAACGGCTACACACTCGGCGGCGAGCAGTCCGGCCACATCATCTTCGGCGACCTTGAGAAGACCGGCGACGGCATCATGACGTCGCTGCGCGTGATGGAGGTCCTGCGCGCGGAGCGCGAGAAGCTCTCCGAGCTCACGCGTCCCGTCAAGCTGTACCCGCAGCTCCTCATCAACGTGCGCGTGCAGGACAAGGACGCCGTCATGGCCTCCGAGGACATCCAGGCCGCGGTCAGGCGCGCCGAGGAGTTCCTCGAGGGCAACGGCCGCGTGCTCGTGCGCGCGTCCGGCACCGAGCCCCTCATCCGCGTGCTTGCGGAGGCGCCCACTGACGAGCTCTGCCAGAAGGCGGATGCGATCGTCATTGACGCGCTCGAGCCGTACAAGGAGTAGCGACAGGAAAAATACCTGCGTGTTTACGCGGGCGAGAAGGGCAGGCGGCTCCGGTTGGGGCCGTCTGCCCTTTTCGTGCGCGCGTTTCCAACTCATGGCCTGCGGGTTTGGCCGCCGTGTCTTTTGTGGGCGCCGCCCGGCGCCGGCTTCAAGTGCTGGTACCATGGACTCCTAACTATGGACGTATGCTGCGCCTCGGGCGCATACACAGGAGGTAACCAAATGTGTGGTGTCGTAGGATACACCGGTAAGGGCGAGGCAATCGACTTCCTCCTCTATGGGCTGCAGACCCTGGAGTATCGCGGGTACGACTCCGCGGGTGTCGCCGTGCTCTCGCCGGACGACAACCTCCACCTCGTGAAGGTGGCCGGGCGCGTCGCCGCCCTGAAGGAGCGCTGCGACGCGGCGAACCTCGTCGGCACCACGGGCATCGGCCACACGCGCTGGGCTACGCACGGCGCCCCGACCGACCGCAACGCGCACCCGCACACGAGCTGCGACGGCCGCATCGCCGTCGTCCACAACGGCATCATCGAGAACTACGAGACGCTGAGGCGCCAGCTCATGGCGGAGGGTCACAGCTTCAAGAGCGACACGGACACCGAGGTCGTGGCGCACCTGATCGAGGACGCATGGCGCGGACCCGCGAGGGGCGACCTCGCCTCGGCCGTTCGCTATGCCTGCGACAGGCTCGAGGGCTCCTGGGCGCTCGGCGTCGTCTGCGCGGACTGCCCGGGCGAGGTCGTGGTGACGAGAAAGGCGTCACCCCTCGTCGTGGCGTCCACCAAGGACGGCGCCTATGCCGCGTCGGACGTCATGCCGCTCGCGAAGGCGACGTCGCACTGCCTGCAGCTCGACGACTACGACATCGCCACCCTGCACGAGGACGGCACCATCGACATCGTCGACCGCGAGGGCAACGCGGTCGAGCACCCAAAGCCGCTCGACATCGACTGGGATGCCTCCGCGGCGACGCTCGGCGGCTACTCCGACTTCATGGCGAAGGAGATCGCGGAGCAGCCGGCCGCCATCTCGCGCCTGCTGAAGGATCGCCTGGGAAAGCACGGCGTCGAGCTGGACGAGCTCTCCATGAGCAACGACGACCTCGCGGCGATCGACCGCGTGTACATGGTCGCTTGCGGCACGTCGTACCACGTGAGTCTCATCGCCCGCGAGCTTGTGCAGGACTGGGCGAAGATCCCCGTGTTCTGCGAGTACGCATCCGAGCTTAACTACAAGGAACCGCTCGTCACCGACCACACGCTCTGCGTCATCATCACCCAGTCTGGCGAGACGGCGGACACGCTGACCGCCGCCAGGAGGATGAAGGCTCTCGGCTGCAAGGTCTTTGCCATCACGAACGTGCTCGGCTCCTCCGCTGCGCGCGAGTCCGACGGCACGATGTACATCCAGGCCGGTCCCGAGGTCTGCGTTGCCTCCACGAAGGCGTACACCGCGCAGATGGTGGCGTCCGCCCTTCTCGCCCTGCGCCTTGCCCTTGCGAACGGGAGCATGGACGAGGACGAGGTGCGCGGCCACTTCGCGAGCTTGGAGCAGGTGCCCGGCCTCATGGAGGAGGTCATCAGCCGCAGGTGGCAGGACAAGCAGGCCGCGCGCGTGTTCCGCAACGCGAAGTCCGCGCTGTTCCTGGGCCGCGGCGTGAACTCGACCACCGCGTACGAGGGCGCGCTGAAGCTGAAGGAGATCAGCTACCTGCACGCGGAGGCCTATCCCGCCGGCGAGATGAAGCACGGCCCCATCGCGCTCCTGGAGCCGGGATTTCCCGTGGTTGCCATCGTGCCGGCAGACCACGTGCACGACAAGACGGTCAGCAACATCGAGGAGTCCATTGCGCGCGGCGCCACCGTCGTGGCCGTCGCGACGGACGGGGACGAGCGCGTGGCGAAGCTGTGCGAGAACGTGCTGTGGATTCCGCCGTGTCCCGAGGAGTGGATCGTGCCGCTCGTGGCCGTCGTGCACCTGCAGCTGCTGGCCCGCTACGTGGCGCGCGCACGCGGCTGCGATGTGGACAAGCCGCGAAACCTTGCGAAGTCCGTCACCGTGGAGTAGGCCGTGGCGCGCGTTGGCATAGGCGTGGACATGCTCGAGATCGCAAGGATGGAGCGCGCCCTGAAGAGGCACCCCAGCTTTGCGGCGCGGGTGTTCACGGACGACGAGCGCGCGTACTGCGACTCGACGGCGCGCCCCGCCGAGCACTACGCCGCGCGCTTTGCCGCGCGCGAGGCCGTGGTGAAGGCGCTGGGCACGGGCTTCTCGGGGGTATCGGCATGCGGGATGTCTCGGTGGGACGAGACGTGCGCGGCAGGCCGGTCGCCATCCTCTCGGGACGCGCGGCCGAGGCGGCCCACGAGCGTGGCATTGACGAGGTGGTGCTGTCGCTCTCGCGCACGCACGACGTTGCGGTGGCGAATGCCGTCGCCATGACGGACGACGTCCGTCCGCATGCGGACGAGGGCCCGGACCCGAAGAAGGAGTTCCAGGCCTCGTTCAGGGAGGCAAAGTCGATAATCGACGAGCTCGAGCGGCTCCAGGACGGCATAATGGATACGCTTGGAGACGATGGTCCCGCGGAGCCCCGGGAAGACGAGCTTCCGCTCGAGGGCTCGATGGGAGAGTGAGGCGCACATGCAGCCAGTTCTGAACGTGGAAGACGTCAAGCGCGTCGAGGCCGGGCTCACGGAGGTGGGCGTCAGCATATCCGAGCTCATGCACCGGGCGGGCTCCGCCGTCGCGAGCGAGGTCATCCGCATGGGCGACCTTGGAAGCGTCGCGGTCTTCTGCGGCCTGGGCAACAACGGGGGCGACGGTTGGGTCGCCGCGGAGACGCTCCACGGCAAGGGCGTCGCCGTCACCGTCGTGAGCCCCGTCGATCCGGATGACATACAGGGGGACCTTGCGCGCGTAGTCGCGAAGAGCGCGCAGGCGGCCGGTGTCAGCATCGTGGTCGCCCCGCCGCGCGACAAGGTGGCAGAGCTTCTCTCTGGAACGGACGTCGTGGTGGACGCCATGTTGGGCACCGGCTTCCACGGCACGCCCCGGGCGCCGTTCGACATCTGGATCGCCTGCATAAACGCGTCCGGCGCGCGCGTGCTTTCCGTGGACGTGCCGAGTGGCCTTTCCGCCCAGACCGGCCTTGCGGACGGCGAGTGCGTGATCGCGGACACCACGGTGACCATGCTCGTGCTGAAGCCCGGCCTGCTTTCCGACAGCGGCCGCGACGCCTGTGGCGCCATCATCGTGGCGCCGCTGGCCGAGCAGACCGAGCGCCTGACCATAGAGGCGGACCCCGTGGCATGGCGTGCGGACCTGGACGACTACGTAGACGTGCTCGAGCCCGCCTCGAACGCCGTCGACAAGTTCTCGCGCGGGTCCGTGCTGGTGGTTGGCGGTTCGACGCGCTTCGTGGGCGCGCCCATGATGGCGGCCATGGCGGCGGCACGCGCCGGCGCCGGCTACGTGACGCTTGCCGTGCCCGAGCCCGTGGCGCCCATCATCCAGGCGCGCATGATGGAGATTCCCGTGCTGGCGCTGCCGGCGGGCAGGGACGGCACGTTCTCCAGCGAGGCGATCCAGCTCGTGGCGGAGCTGGCCGAGAAGCGCACGGCCACCTTGGTTGGCCCCGGCATGCGGGTGAGCTCCGGCACCGTGGGCGTGGTGTCGAGGCTCCTGGAGACGAAGGTTCCCCTGGTGGTCGATGCGGATGGTCTGAACTGCATTTCTCGCCTGACGTCGAACAGGGCGGACGAGTTCCCGGAGCTGCTGCGCCGCGCCGCGCCGCTCGTGCTGACGCCGCACCGCAGGGAGCTTGGCCGCCTGGTGGGGCTGGAGGACACCCCGCCGGCGTCGCTTACCGCGGCCATGGAGGCCGCCCGCCGCATCGTGTGGGCGGACGGTGGCTCCGAGCTGACCGTCGTCGCGAAGGGTTCCGCGACGGCCTGCGTGGGTGTGGACGTCGCCGTGCTGCCGAAGCCCGGCCCCGCCGCCTTGGCGACCGCTGGGTCCGGGGACGTGCTCGGGGGCGTGATCGCGGCGTTTCTCGCCCGGTCGAACGTGGACAACGAGGACATTCCCGTGCTGTGCTCGCTTGCGTGCGAAGTGCACGGGTACGCGGGGTCCATCGCCGCGGAGCGCTTTGGCTCTCGCGGCGCGATGGCACGCGACATTATCGATGCGCTGGGGCTTGCCGAGGACGCTCTTGAGGAGCAGATGGCCTTCCCCGACTCCGGCGGAGCGGAATAGGTGGAGGACAGATGCCAGTTACGTATCCCAAGAACAGGTGGGCGTGGGTCGAGGTGAGCCTTGCGGCCATCCGCAAGAACACGAGGGCGTTCAAGGCGCTTTTGGAGCCGGGTGTCAAGATGATGTGCGCCGTGAAGGCCGACGCGTACGGCCACGGCGCCGTGGAGTGCGCGAAGGTGATGCGCCAGGCCGGCGCGGACCAGTTTGCCGTCGCGACGGTGGACGAGGGCATAGAGCTGCGCCGCGGCGGCATCGCGGAGCCGATCCTGATGCTGAACGAGTCGCCGCTGGAGAGCCTGGACGACCTTCTGGAGTACGACATCATGCCGGCGGTGTATGACAGCGACTTCGCGCTCGCGTACGGCGAGCGCGCCGTGGCGCTGGGCAAGGTGGGACGCTACCACCTCGCCGTCGACACCGGCATGTCGCGCATCGGCGTGATGCCGGAGGACGCCGTCGAGTTTCGCCACATGATCGACTTCCATCGCGGCCTGGAGTGCGCCGGCACGTTCACGCACTTCGCCACGGCGGACGTGATCGGCGACTGGGACTTCAAGCAGCAGGCCCAGCGCTTTGCGGACACGGTGGGCGCGCTGAGGCAGGCCGGGCTCGAGGTGGGGCTCGCGCACTGCGACAATACGCCGGGCACCGTGCTGCACCCGGAGTACCACTATGACATGTGCCGCGTGGGCATTGGCCTGTACGGCCTGCAGCCTGCGGAGACGACGGCGCCGCGCATAAGCCTGACGCCCGCGATGAGCGTGCGCGGCCGCGTGACGCGCGTGGCGAACCCCGCCGTGGGCGAGGGCGTGGGCTACGGCCTGACGTACCGCGTGCCAAAGCCGAGCATCCAGATCGCGACCGTGCCCATTGGCTATGCGGACGGCCTTGCGCGCAGCCTCTCGAACAACATGGACGTGATCGTGAACGGCGCGCGTGCCCGCCAGGTGGGTCGCATCTGCATGGACCAGTTCATGTTTGCGGTGGACGTCAACAGCGTGCGCGCGTACAAGCCCGCGCAGCCGGTGCAGCGCGGCGATATCGTGACGATCATGGGCCGCGACGGCGACGAGGAGATTACGGCCGACGAACTCGCAGCGCGCCGCGACACGATCAACTACGAGGTTGTCTGCAACTTCAGCGAGCGCCTCGACAGGATCTACGTCTAGGGGGCGCGTATGCCGGTCATGCGGATTCCCGGCCACGAGCACCAGCGGCCGGGAGAGGTGTCTCTGCAGGAGATAAGGGACGTGCTGGGCGACTGCCGCCTTTGCCCCTTGGCCCAGACCCGCACGAACATCGTGTTTGGCGTGGGCGACCCGCACGCTCGCGTCATGTTCATAGGCGAGGGGCCGGGCAGAAACGAGGACCTGCAGGGCGAGCCGTTCGTGGGCGCGGCAGGCCACAACCTGGACTCGCTCCTCTCGCTCGCGGGGCTCACGCGCGACCAGGTGTACATCGCGAACGTAATCAAGTGCCGTCCGCCCTCCAACCGCAACCCGCGCCCGGAGGAGATAGAGGCATGCTCGCCGTTTCTGCGCGAGCAGATCCGAAGCGTGTGGCCGGACGTCCTGGTGTGCCTGGGCAACTTTGCCACGCAGTTCGTGCTGCGCACGGACAAGGGCGTCACGCACCTGCGCGGGCACGTGTATCAGACGGGGCACTTCGCGGTGGTGCCCACGTTCCACCCGGCGGCATGCCTGTACCACGAGCAATGGCAGCCGCTTCTGCAGCAGGACATCGCAATGGTGGGCGCGTGGCTGCGGGAGCACCCCGCGGCGCAGGCGGGCACCGACGCCGGAAGTAAGGAGTGACCATGGGGCAGATTGCGGCAAGGCGCGGCAGGGGCGAGTTCTTCTCGACCTCCGCGGAAGAGACCATGGGCCTGGGCGAGGCGCTGGGGCGCGTGCTTGGTCCCACGGACGTGTTGGTGCTGACCGGTGACCTCGGCGCTGGAAAGACGCAGCTCACGAAGGGCGTCGCGCGCGGCATGGGCGTGACGGACGACGTGACGAGCCCGACCTTTACCATCGAGATGGTCTACGAGGGCTCGCGCATGCCGCTGTACCACTTCGACCTGTACCGCCTGGACAGCGCCGACCAGCTGGAGGACACGGGGCTGTTCGACGTGCTCGGCGCAGACGGCCCGTGCCTCATCGAGTGGGGCGAGCAGTTCTCGCGGGAGATCGGCGACGACCGCGTGGACGTGTTCGTGTCGCGCCTGGACGGCGAGGTCGCCCCCGGCCAGGAGCCGCCGCGTGGCATCAGGCTCGTGCCACGCAACGCCAGGGGAGAAGAGCTGCTCGATCGGCTCGACGCCGAACTCGGTAACTGATTGACAAGGGGGCGCGACGCCCCGGGAAAGAGTGCACATGCAGACAGACAGCGTCACCAGCGACGTCACCGACGGAGGACCTCTCACGGTCCTTGCCGTCGACACCTCCACCGACATGCTCGCCTGCGCCGTCGCGCGCATAGGGGCGCAGGCGGACGGAGCCCGTGGCGTGGACGTGCTCGCCTCGGGCGACCACCTGTGCCGTCGCCACGCAAACGAGCAGCTCGTGAACACGGCGCTGGACTGCCTGTCCCAGGCGGGGCTTGCGATGGGCGACGTGGACGCCGTGCTCGTGGGCAGGGGCCCCGGCTCGTTCACGGGCGTGCGCATAGGCATCGCGACGGCAAAGGGCCTCGCGTGCGGCCTGGGAAGCGCCCTGTACGGCGCGTCGACCCTGGACGCCGTGGCGTGGGGCGCGTGGTCCGCCGGCGAGCGCGGGCTTGTGGCCGTGGTGGGCGACGCGATGCGCGGCGAGGTCTACCCCGGCGTGTACCTGCTGGACGATGCGGGCGCGCACCGGACGTTCGACGCGGAGCGCGTCGTCAAGGCGGACGAAGCAGTCCGCGAGCTCGCGGCCCGCACGGACGTGGCCGAGCTCGCGCTCACGGGCGACGGGCTGAAGAAGTACCGCGACCGCTTCGAGGCGGCCGGCCTCACGCGCGTGCTGGACGAGTCTCTGTGGCATCCCACGGCGCAGGGCCTTGCGCGCGCCTGGGCGGCGTCACCCGCGCGCGGCAGCGGCGGCGACCCGGCGCTGGTGCTGCCCATCTACACGCGCCTCTCGGACGCGGAGGAGAACGAGCGCAAGCGACTGGGACTGAAGGCGCCCGCGAGCGTCGAGGTCACCGGCGTGGACGACGCGCTGGCAGACAGGCACCTCCAGCTACGTCCCATGTCCGTGAACGACCTGCCGGCCGTCGCGGCGCTCGAGAGCGATTCCTACGCGGGCGCTGCCCACACGCCGTGGAGCGAGCGCATGTTCTACGACGAGCTCTCGCAGCCCGGCCGCAGCTGGTGGGTCGCGCACGACCTCGGCACCATCATCGGCTTCGCGGGTGGCCAGCTCGCGGGCGACGACTTCGAGGTGACTGACGTCGTCGTCGCGCGCGACAGGCGTCGCCAGGGCATCGCGTCCAGGCTCGTGTCGCGCATCTGCTACGACGCGCACGTGCTGAACGCCGCCACGGCATCGCTCGAGGTGGACGAGAAGAACGCACCCGCGCGGGCCGCATACGCCTCGCTTGGCTTCGAGGAGGCCGGGCGCCGCCGCGCGTACTACGGCGAGGGGCACGACGCCCTCATCCTCAAGGTGGCGTTGCCGCTTGCGGCGGACGCGGAGCACACGCTCGACCACGTGGAGCCGTCGGCCTCCATTAGGCCGTGGCCCATCCAGGTGGGGGAGCGCGACGCCACGGTCCGCGAGCGCCTCGCTTCCGCGGGCGACCTCGTGCTCTCGATCGAGTCCTCGTGCGACGAGACGGCGATGGCCGTCATCGACTCGCATGGCGAGATCTGCGCAAACGTGGTCGCGACGTCCATCGACTTCCACGCGCGCTTCGGCGGCGTCGTGCCGGAAATCGCGTCCCGCAAGCACGTCGAGGCGATCGTCGGCGTGTTCGAGGAGGTCATGGCCCAGGCGGGACGTCACTTTGGCTGCGACACGCTCACGCCGGCAGACCTGTCCTGCGTCGGCGTCACGGCGGGTCCCGGCCTCGTGGGCGCCCTCGTCGTGGGCGTCGCGTTCGCGAAGGGCCTCTGCGCCGCGACGGGCCTTCCGCTCACGGCCGTGAACCACCTGGAGGGCCACCTGCTCGCAAACCTGTTCGAGACCCCAGACCTCACGCCGCCTTTCGTGGCAAGCCTCGTGTCGGGCGGCAACACCATGCTCGTCCACGTGCGCGACTGGGGCGACTACCAGGTCCTCGGCGCCACGATCGATGACGCCGTCGGCGAGGCGTTCGACAAGGTGGCAAAGGCGCTTGGCCTTGGCTACCCGGGAGGGCCGGTCATCTCCAAGCTCGCGGCGAAGGGCAACAAGAAGGCCATCCACTTCCCGCGCGCCATGATGCACAGCCACGACTACCGCTTCAGCCTCTCCGGCCTCAAGACGGCGGTCATCACGTACATCGAGGGCGAGAACAAGGCCGGTCGCCCCATCAACCTGCCAGACCTCGCCGCGTCGTTCGAGGCGGCCGTCATCGACGTCCAGGTGTCGAAGGCGATTGCCGCCGTGGACGAGACGGGCGTGTCCGACTTCTGCGTCGGCGGCGGCGTCGCGGCGAACCCGCAGCTCCGCGCGGAGTACCGCAAGAAGTTCGGCCGCCGGGGCGTGCGCGTCACCGTGCCGCCCATGGTGGTCTGCGGCGACAACGGCGCCATGATCGCCGTGGCGGCGCTCAGGAACTATCGTGCCGGCAAGTTCGCGGACCTCTCGCTCGACGCTAACCCCAACGCAAAGCTCGGCTGCTGGTCCTCGGACGAGAAGCCCGTGGTAAGCGGCCCGTGGCCCAACAAGGCGTAGCGACCCTTCCTTCACGCACTTCTCGCCGACGCCTCCCGGCGCAAGGAAAACGCAAAAGTAATTTATGACCGGCCGGCCTGCGACGTTTTGCGGGCCGGCCGGTTACGCTGTTGTTACCGCTGGCCCGAAGGGTGGCGCTGTGCCGGCAAACGGCGTATGGTTGCAGTGTGCGCGTAACTTTCTCGCATTAAGTTGCAAGGGGGAGGGGAATGGGTCCCCTCCGGTTGCGTCGCGCGGAAGGGGTCTTTTCACAGCTTGCCAAGGGAATCGAGGAACACCATGACCCAGAAGCACGATTTCGAGCAAATCAATCCGCAAACGAACGCGTCGGGACGCGACGCCGCAAGGCAGCTTTCCCGCCGTGGCTTCCTGAAGGTCTCCGGCATGACGGCCATCACCG
This sequence comes from Parafannyhessea umbonata, assembly GCF_900105025.1. GTDB lineage: Bacteria > Actinomycetota > Coriobacteriia > Coriobacteriales > Atopobiaceae > Parafannyhessea > Parafannyhessea umbonata. Next base: position 2,304,841 of record NZ_LT629759.1, read on the forward strand.
CCGCCGGCCTCACCTTCCTCACCGCGTGTGGCCCCGCCGCACAGGGCACCTCCGACAAGTCCTCCTCTTCCTCCTCTAAGTCCGACACCGGCGTCCTCGGCGACGGCAAGACCCTGCGTGTCGGCATGGAGGCCGCGTACGCCCCGTACAACTGGCAGACCACGCAGGAGTCCGAGTACACCATCCCCATCGAGAACGTGGACGGCGCGTACGCTGACGGCTACGACGTCCAGTTCGCAAAGATCGTCGGCAAGGCGCTCGACATGGAGCCCGTTGCCGTCAAGATGAGCTTCTCCGGCCTGATCGACGCGCTCAACAACGGTCAGATCGATGTGATCATCGCCGGCATGTCCGCCACGAAGGAGCGCAAGCAGTCCATCGACTTCTCCAAGCCGTACTTCGTGGGCGGCTTCGGCCTCCTCGTGAAGAAGGGCTCCAAGTACGCCAGCGCAAAGTCCTTGGAGGACTTCTCGGGCGCCGCGGTCCTCGGCCAGAAGGACACCATGCTCGACACCGTCATCGACGAGATCCCGAGCGTCAACCATCTCACGCCGGTCGACTCCGTGCCCAACCAGCTGTCCCAGCTCGACCAGGGCACCTGCGACGCCATCACCTACAACACCGAGAACACCAACGGCTTCCTGCGCGCCAACCCCGACCTCGTCGCCATCCAGTTCGAGAAGGGCAAGGGCTTCAAGGAGACCGTCCCGGCCAACGTCGGTCTTGCCAAGGGCCAGAAGAAGGTCCTCGCGAAGATCAACAAGGCGATTGCGGCCGTCGACCAGGACACCCGCACCAAGATGTTCGACGCGGCCGTCGAGCGCCAGCCGTCGTAGGCCGCGGCGCATCGCGCCCATCGCGTATCTAGGTAGAGAAGAGCGTGCTCTCCCGCCCGCACCGGCGCGGCGGAGGGGCGCGCATCATGCATTAGTCGCAAGGAGGTCGTGCCCATGAGCACAGCCCAAGGTGCGGAAGGCACCCCAAAGGAGAAGGGCAGGGGCCGTCTTGGCAGCTTCCTGCTAAAAGACCACCGCTACGTCCTTCTGGGGACGAGCGTCGTCGCCGTGCTCGGCATGTGGCTCTCGATGCAGCCGCGCTCGTCGCTCAGCTTCCTGGCGCCCGTGTACGCGCTCGAGGTCGTCATGTACTACGTGCTGCTCGCGTGGGTTATCGTGTCGGCGGTCGCGCTCGTGACGAAGCTCGCGAAGTGGCGCGACTACGCCCAGACGTCGCCGTTCGCTAAGCCGGCGGCACGCCGTGCCGAGCGTAGGTGCTCCTACGTGGTCTGGCTCTTCTCGGCCGTGCTCTTCGTCGACCGCGCGGTCATGGGCTTCGTGTCCGTGGTGCAGGGCGCCGTCGCGTCCAACTCCAACCCCAAGGACTTCCTCAGCGCCATGGTGTACATGGTGTACAAGGGGCGCGGCATCTTCGCGCGCGGCATCGCCACCACCATCGAGCTTGCGGTGTTCGGCACCGTCATCGCGTTCTTCCTCGCGCTGCTGCTGGTGTTCCTGCGCCTGCAGCGGGTCGACCGCCCGGACAACGACTTCGTGCGCTTCCTCAAGGTCGTGGGCTGCGGATTTGCCAAGGTGTACTCGGCCGTGGTCCGCGGCACGCCCATGATGGTGCAGTCGCTCATCATCTACTTCGCCGGGTTCGCGGTGCTGTCCGGCTCCGGCATGAGCACGAACGAGATCCGCGCCGTCTGGTCCACGTTCGTCGCCGGCCTCGTCACCATCTCGCTGAACTCCACCGCGTACATGATGGAGGTCCTGCGCGGCGGCATTGAGGCCGTCGACCCCGGCCAGACGGAGGCGGCGCGCTCGCTGGGCCTCTCGCAGTGGCAGGCCATGAGCAAGGTCGTCTTCCCGCAGGGCATCAAGAACTCCATCCCGGCGCTCTCCAACGAGCTCGTCATCAACATCAAGGACTCCTCGGTCCTCTCGGTCATCGGCGTGTTCGACCTCATGTTCGCCACCACGACCGTCGCCGGCATCTACTATCGCCAGCTCGAGACCTACGTCGCGGCGGCCGTGTGCTACCTCATCCTCACCATGATCGCGTCCAAGCTCCTCTCCATGCTCGCCGTCCGCCTGGACGCCCCCGCCATGGGGCCGGCGCTGTCGTCGTCTGAGGTCAAGGTCACCACGGGCGTCGCCGGCAGTGCGAGCCAGACCATCAAGACCGAAATCGAGTCCGGACAGACCCAGCACAGGGGAGGCATGTAGGCCATGGCAGCAAGCAACACCGCGGGCACCGAGCCCGTCATCAGAATCGAGGGCCTGCGCAAGAGCTTCGGCGATCACGTCGTCCTCAAGAACATCGACTTCGACGTCATGCCGGGCGAGGTCGTCACCATCATCGGGGCGTCCGGCTCCGGCAAGTCCACGCTCCTGCGCTGCATAAACCTGCTCGAGACGCCGGATTCCGGCCACGTGTGGTTCCACGGCCAGGACCTCGCGGCAGAGCACGTGGACGTCAACAGGCTGCGCGAGAAGATCGGCATGGTCTTCCAGGGATTCAACCTGTTCAACAATCTCAACGTGCTCCAGAACTGCACGCTTGCGCCCGTCACGCTGAAGAAGATGGGCAAGGCCGACGCCGAGGCCGAGGCCATGCGCCACCTTACGGAGGTCGGCCTCGCGGAGTTTGCGAAGTCCCCGGTCACGTCGCTCTCCGGTGGCCAGAAGCAGCGCGTCGCCATCGCGCGCGCCCTGTGCATGAGGCCGGACCTCATGCTGTTCGACGAGCCCACCTCCGCCCTCGACCCAGAGATCGTGGGCGAGGTCCTCTCCGTCATGCGCGATCTCGCGAGGGAGGGCATGACCATGGTCGTCGTCACGCACGAGATGGAGTTCGCGAAGAACGTCTCGGACAAGGTCGTCTTCATGGACCGGGGCGTCATCGCGGAGCAGGGCGACCCGCAGCAGATCTTCACGAACCCGCGCATGCCGCGCACCCGCGAGTTCCTCTCGCGCTACCTGGAGGACAAGCCGGCCGAGGTGCGGGAGGCATAGCGCATGGCGTCCGTATGGCAGTTCTTCTCGCACGAGGGCGACTACGCGGACCTGAACGAGGCCGCCGCGTGCTCGCGCCTTGCGCAGGCGCTCTCCATCGCGACGGTCGACGGCCCCACGCACGACGCGACGGACTGGGCCGCCTTCGACGCGCTGGGCGAGTTCTTCCGCAGGTCGTTCCCGTACGTGTTCGAGGCGGCGGAGGTCGAGAAGATCGACCATTCGCTCATGCTCACGCTCCATGGGCAGGACGCCTCCCTCGACCCCGTCATGTTCATGGGCCACATGGACGTCGTGCCCGTCGTCCCCGGGACGGAGGGCGACTGGGAGCACGGCGCCTTCAGCGGCCACATGGACGACGCCTACGTGTGGGGTCGTGGCGCCCTTGACATGAAGGACCAGGTCATGGGTGTGCTCGAGGCCGTGGAGTACGCCCTGCGCCACGGGTGGGAGTTCCGCCGCACGCTCATGCTGTGCCTGGGCCAGGACGAGGAGACCCTCCAGTCCGGTGCCCGCTCCATGGGAGGGCTTCTCGCAAGGCGCGGCGTGCGCCTGCACTTCGTGGTGGACGAGGGCGACTACCTCGTGACGGACCTTGCGCACCTTGGCGCGCCCGGGCGTCACTGCATGACGGTGGGGCTTGCCGAGAAGGGCTACGCCGACGTCCGCCTCGTCGCCAGGAGCGCGGGCGGGCACTCGTCCAACCCCTATGGCGGCACGTCGCTCGCACGCCTTGCGAAGGCGATCGACCGTGTGGCGAGCAGCCCCTGGCCGGCGGAGCTCATCGAGGTCGACCGCACGATGCTCGCCGCGATCGCTCCGTATGTGACGGAGGGCCCGCTCGCACGGCTCGTCGCGGGCGGGCGCGCGTCCATCGACGCGAACGCGCAAGAGATCGCGGACGCCTTCCGCCGGGACCCGCAGCTGTTCCCGCTCGTCACCACCACGGTCGCGCCCACCATGATCGAGGGGTCGTCCCGACAGTCGAACGTCATGCCGCAGGACATGAGCGCCACCATAAACTTCCGCATCCTGCCCGGCACGACGGTGGCGCAGGTGGAGGAGCGCGTCCGCGAGCTCGTGGACGGCCTCGGCGTCGAGGTGGAGCTCGTGGCGGACGTGTGCAACGACCCGTCCAACACGTCGCGCGCAGACGGCGCCGGCTTCGCCGCGCTCAGGGAGGCGGCGTCTCGCTACTTCGTGGAGCCTGGCGACGGCTCGCCGCTGCCGCTCGTGCCGTCGCTTCAGACCGGCGCGACGGACGCGAGCATGTACGAGTGCGTCTGCGACGGCTGCCTGCGCTTCTCGCCCTTCGTCGCGGACGCGGACGAGGTGGACCGCGGCGTGCACGGCACGAACGAGCGCATCACGCGTCGCGCGTACATGCAGGGCATCAGGTTCTTCGTGCGCCTCATCCAGCAGGAGCTGCTGTAGGCGCGCCGTCGCGCGTGGCGGCCCCGCCGCGCACCACCGCGCCGCATTCGCACAACAAGTAGGAGGTCAAGGGTCCATGGGTTCTCTGAGCGTCGTCATGTCAAACCACGTCTTCCTGGGGCAGGGGAGCCCGGACGTCCGCGCCGCCCTCGTGATCGAGGGTGACACCATCCGCGCGGTCGCCTCTCCGGAGCACCTTGCCCACGTCGTGCCGGAAGGCACGCCCGTGCGCGACTTCGGCGACGCGTTCATATGTCCCGGCTTCCACGACGCGCACCAGCACGTGTTCCACACGTCGCTCTTCCGGAGCGACCTTGCGCTCTCGTACGCGGGCACAAGCGAGAAGGACTGCGTCCGCAGGCTGCGGGAGTTCGCGGCGCGGCATCCCGGCGACGGGTGGCTCCTTGGCCAGGGCTTTCGCTCCGCGCTCTGGGACCCACCCGTGCCTCCGACGCGCGCCTCGCTCGACGAGGCGTTCCCGGACCGGCCGGTCTGCATGTACGAGGGCGACCTCCACACGCTGTGGGTGAACACGCGCGGCCTCTCGGAGCTCGGCATCACGGACGACACCGTCCCGCCGGCCGGCGGCTTCTTCGACCGCGACGCGGACGGCCACCTCACCGGCGTCATCCACGAGGCCGCCGGCATGTACTACGTGTCGAAGGTGTTCGCGAGCCTGCCCAGGCAGGGCGTGCTCGACGCATACCGCGACTACTTCCGCATGAGCCTCTCTCAGGGCATCACGAGCGTGTGCGACATGGCGCTCTGCGCCATCCCGGGCACGGACTTCGTGTACGACGACATCTACCGCGAGCTTCTGGGCGCGGGGCAGATCCCCATGCGCGTGCACCTGTACCCGCAGAACGTCGGAACGTTCGAGCGCGTCGAGAGCCTGCAGGCGGAGTTCAGGGGCAAGATGGTGCAGGTCCCGGGCACGAAGCAGTTCTTCGACGGCATATCGAGCGCTCACACGGCGTGGCTGCACGAGCCGTACGCGAACCCGTACTTCCCGGGCGACTGCGGAAGGCCCACCGTCGATGCGGAGGTCATGCGCTCCTACGTGATGGAGGCCGCGCGCCGCGGCATCGCCACGCGAATCCACACCATAGGCGACAGGGCAGTCAGCACCGCAATCGACATCTTCGCGGAGGCGCGTCGCGCCTACGGCCGCCCGCGCCACGGCATGAACGCGATAGAGCACATCGAGAACCTCACCCCCGCGGACGTGGAGGCCATGGCCAGGATCGACCTCGTCGCGTCCGTCCAGCCGCAGCACGTGGTGATAGACGTGACGCAGCCGGAGCGCGACCTTGGACCCAAGCGCGCGGCGTTCATGTGGCCGTTTGCAAGCTACGCCCGCGCGGGCGTCACCATGGCGTTCGGCACGGACTCGCCGTGCGTGCCGGACAGCGCGATGCAGGTGCTCAGCTGCGCCGTCACGCGCGAGGTGCCGCAGACCAACCAGCCGGCCGGCGGCTGGCTCCCCCAGGAGCGCATCTCCATGCCGCGCGCCATCGACGCGTACACCCGCGGCAGCGCGCGCCTCGTCGGGCGCGAGCACGAGCTCGGCACGCTCGCCGCCGGCAAGCTCGCGGACTTTGTGGTGCTTGACACGAACCTCGTCACCGCGGACCCGGAGCGCATCCAGGACGTGGCGACCGTTGCCACCTACGTCGGCGGCGCGCCGGTGTGGGAGGCATAGCCCCGCAAGTTGGCATATGCTGTCTGTGACGGCATGCGCGGACGGCGCCCGCGCCACGAGCGCTCGCGAAAGGGGACTTCATGCAGGACGGATTCGTAAAGGTCGCGGCCAGGACCCCACAGGTCCGCGTGGCCGATGTCGACTTCAACGTCAAGGCCGTGGTGCAAGAGGTGCGCGAGTCCTTCTCGCTCGACGGCGCCCGCGTCATAGTCCTTCCCGAGCTCGCGCTCACGGGCTACACCTGCGAGGACCTGTTCTGGCAGGACGCGCTTCTGGACGCCGCCGAGAAGGGCGTGGCGGACGTGGCCCGGGCAACGTCGCGCGTGGACGCCCTCGTGCTGGTGGGCGCCCCCGTGCGGGCGGGCGGCAAGCTGTACAACTGCGCCGTCGTGCTCAGCCGCGGCCGCGTCCTTGGCATCGTGCCAAAGCGCCACATCCCCAACTACAACGAGTTCTACGAGGCGCGGCACTTCTGCGCCGGCCCGCTGGACGTGACGCGCGTGGACTTCGCCGGGCAGCGGGACGTGCCGTTTGGCGCGCGCCAGCTGTTCGCGTGCGACAGCGTGAGGAACCTCGTGGTCGCGGCGGAGGTGTGCGAGGACCTGTGGGTGCCCGAGCCGCCGTCCATCGCGCACGCCCTTGCCGGTGCGACCGTGCTGTGCAACCTGTCCGCGTCAAACGCGATCGTCGGCAAGGCGGCGTACCGCAAAAGCCTCGTCTCGGGCCAGTCCGCGCGTCTTGTGGCGGGCTACGTGTACTGCAGCGCGGGCTGGGGCGAGTCCACGCAGGACCTGGTGTTCTCCGCGCACGACATCGTGGCGGAAAACGGCAGTGTCCTTGCGGAGGGCAGGCCGTTTCGAGAGGCGCGCGCCACGAGCGAGGTCGACGTCGACATGCTCGCGGCGGAGCGCCGTCGCCTGAGCACGTTCGTGACCGCGCCTACCGGCGAGGCCGCCGGCTACGTGGTCACGCCCTTCTCGCTCGAGGCGGAGCCGACCGATCTTACACGCTGGGTGGACCCGCATCCGTTCGTGCCGTCAGACGCGACGCAGCGCAGCGCGCGCTGCGAGGACGTGCTCTCCATCCAGTCGTATGGCCTCGCAAAGCGCATGGCGCACACGCGCTCCAAGGCGGCGGTCATCGGCGTCTCCGGCGGGCTCGACTCCACGCTCGCGCTGCTCGTGACGGCGCGCGCCTTCGACGTCCTGGGCATGGACCACGCGGGCATCGTCGCCGTCACCATGCCGGGCTTCGGCACGACGGAGCGCACGCACGGCAACTCCGAGGTCCTGGCCGATGCCCTGGGCGCCACGCTTCGCGAGGTGAGCATCACGAAGGCCGTGCGCCAGCACTTCGCGGACATAGGGCACGACGAGAGGGACCACTCCGTCACGTACGAGAACGCACAGGCCCGCGAGCGCACGCAGATACTGATGGACGTCGCTAACCAGGTGGGCGGTCTCGTGGTGGGCACGGGCGACCTGTCGGAGCTCGCGCTGGGCTGGGCCACGTACAACGCGGACCACATGAGCATGTACGGCGTGAACGCGTCAGTCCCGAAGACGCTCGTGCGGCACCTCGTGCGCTATGTTGCCGATACCACGGAGTCCGATGCGCTCTCGGAGGTTCTGCTCGACGTGCTGGACACGCCGGTCTCGCCGGAGCTTCTGCCCGCGGAGGAGGACGGCACCATCGCGCAGCGCACCGAGGACCTCGTGGGCCCGTACGAGCTGCACGACTTCTTCCTGTACCAGGTGCTGCGCCGCGGCTTCCCGCCGCGCAAGGTGTACCGCCTCGCGCGCTACGCGCTGGGCGACTCCTACGACGACGAGACGATCCTCGCGTGGCTGCGCACGTTCTACCGGCGGTTCTTCTCACAGCAGTTCAAGCGCAGCTGCCTGCCGGACGGCCCGAAGGTCGGCTCTGCCGCCGTGTCCCCGCGCGGCGATTTGCGCATGCCGTCGGACGCGTGCTCCACGCTGTGGCTTGCCGAGCTGGACAAGCTGGCGTAGCGCCCCGCCGCCTGCACCATATTTATGAGCGAAGACGCATGGCGGCCTGGCTTTGTGCCAGGCCGCGTGCGTATGCGGGTGGAAACATGCACATGCGTTGACCCATGCGAGAAAATCTAAGTGCCGCCTGTAAGATTTTTTCTCTTTTGTTGTATAAGGGTTGGGTTCTGGGTAGAATTCAGAACGTCAGATAGGCGAGAGGGGGCGCAAGCCCCTTCAGATACCAAGAGACGTGCAGGTACGCACGAAAACGGGAGGTTTTGACCATGACTCTTAAGCCGCTTGGTGACCGCGTTCTTGTTAAGCCCGCTCCCAAGGAGGAGAAGACCGCTTCCGGTCTCTACATCTCCTCTGGTGCGCAGGAGAAGCCGCAGCGCGGCGAGGTCGTTGCCGTCGGCGCCGGCAAGCTCAACGACAAGGGCGAGCGCATCGTCCCGGACGTCAAGGTCGGCGACCAGGTCTACTACGGCAAGTTCGGCGGCAACGAGGTCAAGGTCGACGGGGAGGACTTCCTCCTGCTTCGTGCCGACGACATCTACGCGATCATTACCGAGTAGCCGGTCGGCTTCACGGGACATCTCACAAACGAGTGACATCGGAGGATAAGAATGGCTAAGGACATTGTTTTCGGCACCGACGCACGTGCCAAGCTCGCCAAGGGCGTGAACACCCTTGCTGACGCCGTCACCACCACGCTTGGCCCCAAGGGCCGCTACGTGGCGCTCCAGCGCTCCTACGGCGCCCCCACCATTACGAACGACGGCGTGTCCGTCGCAAAGGAGATCGAGCTGAAGGACCCGATCGAGAACATGGGCGCCCAGCTCGTGAAGGAGGTCGCCACCAAGACGAACGACACCGTCGGTGACGGCACCACCACCGCTACCCTGCTTGCCCAGGTCATCGTGAACGAGGGCCTCCGCAACGTCGCCGCAGGCGCGAACCCCATCGCGATCCGTCGTGGCATCGACAAGGCCGTCGACGCCGCCGTCGCCGAGATGAAGAAGATGTCCGCCGACGTCTCCACCTCCGAGCAGATCGCGTCCGTCGGCACCATCTCCGCTGGCGACCCCGCCATCGGCCAGAAGATCTCCGAGGCCATGGAGGTCGTGGGCAAGGACGGCGTCATCACCGTCGAGGACTCCCAGACCTTCGGCATCGACATCGACACCGTCGAGGGCATGCAGTTCGACAAGGGCTACATCTCCCCGTACTTCGCCACGAACAACGACACGATGACCGCCGAGCTGCAGAACCCCTACATCCTGATGACTGACCAGAAGATCAGCAACATCCAGGACATCCTGCCCGTGCTCGAGGCCATCCAGAAGAGCGGCTCCCCGCTGCTCATCATCGCCGAGGACGTCGACGGCGAGGCCCTGGCTACCCTGATCCTCAACAAGCTCCGTGGCACGCTGAACGTCGCCGCCGTGAAGGCCCCCGGCTACGGCGACCGTCGTAAGCGCATGCTCGAGGACATCGCCATCCTGACCGGCGGCCAGGTCGCCATGAAGGAGCTCGGCGTCGAGCTGACCGACGTCACCGCCGAGATGCTCGGCCGTGCGAAGTCCGTCAAGATCACCAAGGACAACACGACGATCGTCGACGGCGCCGGCTCCAAGGAGGCCATCGAGGACCGCATCTCCCAGATCAAGGGCGAGATCGAGCACACCGACTCCGACTTCGACAAGGAGAAGCTGCAGGAGCGCATGGCCAAGCTGTCCGGCGGCGTCGCCGTCATCAAGGTCGGCGCGGCTACCGAGGTCGAGCTGAAGGAGATCAAGCACCGCATCGAGGACGCCCTGCAGGCAACCCGCGCCGCCGTCGAGGAGGGCATCGTCGCTGGTGGCGGCGTTGCGTTCCTGGAGGCCGCCAAGGCGCTGGACGGCGTCGAGGCCGCTGACGCAGACGAGCAGATCGGCGTCGACATCATCCGCAAGGCCCTGACCGCCCCGGTCAAGACCATCGCGCAGAACGCCGGCTTCGAGGGCTCCGTCGTGGTCGAGAAGATCAAGACCCTGCCCGAGGGCGAGGGCCTGAACTCCGCAAACGGCGAGTGGGGCAACATGATCGAGATGGGCGTCCTCGACCCCGTCAAGGTCACCCGCACCACGCTCCAGAACGCCGCGTCCGTCGCATCCCTGATCCTCATCACCGAGGCGACCGTCTCCGACGAGCCGAAGGACACCACCATCGAGGAGGCCATCTCCGCGGCTGCCGCACAGGGCGGCCAGGGCGGCGGCATGTACTAAGGCCAATCGCTAGGGCGATATCGTTCGGTCCCGGATCTTCGCGGCATCCCCGCGGGGTCCGGGACCTCTTTTTGTATGCGCGCCGGTCTACTCGACCATTGCGGCTCGCGTATGCCCGTTAAGCGGTACAATTGCAGTTCGGCAATACGAAAGGGGAGACATGGCCCAGAAGCGCGACGTAATCGACGACCTCATCGACATCCAGAGCGACTGGAAGGCCGTCAAGAATCCGTTGGGCGGGCTGGCCGGCTCCCTTGCCGTCGACCCCGATAACGAGAACTTCTATGACCCCTCGGACTACAAGGAGCGCCCGCGCGCGAACTCCCTGTTCTGCACGCGCGTCGCATCGGAGGGCGCGGATGACTGCCACCGGTGCCTGGATGTCTGCCCCGTGGATGCCGTCACCATCACGAAGAACGCCGTCAGGATCGCCGACAACTGCCGCAAGTGCGGCCTGTGCAGCGTCGTGTGTCCCACGGAGGTCTTCGTCGCGTACAAGGTCACTCCGAAGAGCCTGTACGACAGGATCTCCAAGGCGGCGAGCGAGTACGAGCAGTGCTACATCACCTGTACGCGCGCCTTGGGGCGCAAGCCCAAGGACAACGAGATCCTGCTGCCGTGCGTGGGCGCCGTATCCCGCGAGACGTGGTTCGCCCTGCTGAGGGAATACAACAACCTGAGCATCTACCTGCCCCTGGGCATCTGCGACAAGTGCCGCAACGTCACGGGCGAGGAGACGTATGCGAACGAGATCGCGGCGGGGGAGGAGCTGAGCCACGGGGCCATGGGTCTCGAGGTGGACGAGAAGGACCTCACCCACGAGCAGACGCGCGCCTATAAGCGCAGCCAGTTCATGTCGACCATGGTGAAGGCCGGTACCGCGGCGCTTGCCACCACGAACCCCGCGATGTCGGGGGCCGCCGCCATCGCCGAGAAGGTGCGCAGGCACTCCCAGCAGATGACGGAGCTCCAGAACTCCCTCGAGCGCGCGGTCGGCGCGAAGACGACGGAGAAGCGTCGTCGCATCCTCACGCAGAACCGCAAGCTCATGCTCACGACCATCCAGAAGGACAACTCGCTCGCGGAGGGCTTCGACCTGAAGATCCCGAAGTGCGATCCGGAGCTGTGCACCGCCTGTGGCGACTGCGTCACGACGTGCACGCTGCACGCGTGCGACCTGGACGGGCGCGGGCACTTCTCGGTAGAGCCGGCATACTGCGTCAACTGCGGCGCCTGTGCGAAGGCGTGTCCCGAGGGGGCGCTCGCGATGGTGGATTGCGACAAGAAGGACCTCGTGGTTCGCGACGAGGAGGCCGAGCGCCGCAAGCGCGCCGCAGCCAAGCAGAAGGCCCGGATCGAGAAGACGAAGGCCGAGGGCAAGAAGCAGCTCAACAGGGTGCTCGACGGACTCGAGCGCCTTGCCGACGAATAGCCTAAGCAGGCTCCCGCAAGTTTCTACCAGACGGAGATGAGGACGTGTCACTTTCAATCGGTATCGTAGGCCTACCCAACGTGGGCAAGTCGACCCTGTTCACCGCGCTGACCCGCAAGGGCGGGCTCTCGGCCAACTACCCCTTTGCCACGATCGACCCTAACGTGGGCATCGTGGACGTTCCCGACGAGCGCCTGAACAAGCTCGCCGAGATGGTGCATCCTGCGAAGATCGTGCCGGCCTCCGTCGAGTTCGTCGACATCGCAGGCCTGGTCAAGGGCGCGAACGAGGGCGAGGGCCTCGGCAACCAGTTTCTGGCGAACATCCGCAACTGCGATGCCATCTGCGAGGTCGTCCGCTTCTTCAAGGACCCCAACGTCATGCGCGAGACCGGCCGCACCGGCGAGTTCGTGGACCCCGCGGCCGACGTGGACACCATCCAGACCGAGCTCATCCTCGCGGACCTGGGCTCGCTCGAGCGCTCCATCCCCAAGCTCGAGAAGGAGGCGAAGCGCGACAAGGAGATGAAGCCGCGCCTGGACGTCGCGAAGCGCCTCCAGGACTGGCTCAACCAGGGCAACCGCGCCGCGACCCTCGACCTCACCGACGACGAGCGTGCCGCCGCGCACGACCTGTTCCTTCTGACCATGAAGCCGATCCTGTACGTCGCGAACTGCGACGAGGACCAGCTGCACGACGACCTCACCATCCAGGGCCAGAAAGCCATCCCCATCTGCGCAGAGGTCGAGGCGGAGCTCGCGGATCTCGACGCGGAGGAGGCCGCGGAGTACCTGGAGTCCATGGGGCTTGAGCATTCCGGGCTCGAGACCCTCGCTCAGGCGGCGTACCACCTGCTTGGCCTGCAGAGCTTCTTCACGGCCGGCCCGAAGGAGGTCCGCGCCTGGACCGTCCGCATCGGCGCGAAGGCACCGGAGGCCGCCGGCGTCATCCACTCGGACTTCGAGAAGGGCTTCATCAAGGCCGAAACCATCAGCTACGACGACTACGTCAGCCTCGGTGGCGAGCAGGGTGCGAAGGAGGCCGGCCGCATGCGCATGGAGGGCAAGGACTACGTCGTGCAGGACGGCGACGTCATGGTCTTCCGCTTCAACGTGTAGCGCGAACCAACGCAGACGCCGTCCGTCGCGCAACGCCTGCGCGCGGGCGAGAAGAACACCCCCTTCCGGCTTTCCATCAGTCCGGAAGGGGGCGTTCTTCTCGTCTTGGTTCCCTGGGCGCCGCAACCTGCGGAACCCCCGGGCGGAAACTCCTAGTTCGTGCCGGTGGCGGCGTTGCTGCCGGCAGATACCGTGGTGCCCGCGCCCGTTGCGTCAGCCGTGTTGGCAGACTTGGCGGATCCGTCGATCCAGTCGGCGCCAAACACCACCACGACGTCAGACGACGTGTCCCACGAGCCGTCGTTCTGCACGGGTGCGGCGGAAAGCCCCAGCGTCTTCGCGACGCCTGCCGCCTTCGCCTGGGCGTCGCCGTTGTAGTAGACCGTCGTCTTCGCCTGCAGCGACGGTGCATCGTTCGTCGTTGCCGTGAAGCCGGCGCTCGTGAGCGTGGATGCGCCGTTGCCGGCGACGCCGGCGGTCGAGGTGCCGTTCAGCACGAGCACGGTGCCCGTATACTCCGGAGTAACCTGCGCCGCGCCGTTTCCGCCGGCGCCGCTGGAGGAGGCGTCGTCGCCGGTCGAGGTGCTCACGCCCACGGAGCCCGCGACGCCTGCGGTAAAGTCCTGCGACGCGTCCTCGTACGGCGGCAGGCCCTTGTCCACGCGTTCCATGATCTTCTTCCACGCAGCCGTGTCGCAGACCTCGTACCACGTGTTGTTGACGTACTCGCTGATGGTGGGACACTGGCCGGAGTACACGTCCTTCTCGACGTCTATGCCCTTGAAGCTCGAGGCGAGCGACGCGATCGAAGTCACGTCCATGTCGGTAGTTACGTAGCCCGAAAGCGTCGTCACCGTGGGCACGATGGTCGAGGCGCCGCCCTTCATCACCTTCGTGATGACCGCGCCAATGAGCATGCGCTGGTTCGCGGCGCGATAGAAATCGCCTCCGCCGTAGCTGTCGTACGCGTGGCGCGCGCGGCCAAGCAGCGCTGCCGTCCTTCCGTCAAGCTTCTGCTTTCCCGCGGGCAGGTCAAGGCCGGTGTACTTCGGGTCCTTCACCTCCACGGGCAGGTCTACGGTCACGCCGCCAATGGCGTCGACCACCTTCGCGAAGCCGTCCATGTCGATCTCGGCGTAATGTGAGATGTCCACGCCCGCGAACTCGCTCACGACCTTCGTCGCATACGCGGCGCCACCAAACGAGTAGGCGGCGTTGATCTTCTGCTTGCCGTTCGACCCCAGGTCCACCAGGGTGTCGCGCGGAATCGAGATCAGCGCGACCTTCCCGTCGCGCGGGTCAACGCGGGCCAGGATGATGGTGTCCGTGCGGTACGCGCTGTAGTCCTTGCCGTAGTCCTTGCTCTCCGCACGCTCCTCGTCCTTGTCGATGCCAAGGAGCAGCATGTAGAACGGGTCACCGGGGTCCTTCGTCTCCACAAGGGTGTCGCGCAGCTTGTCGTCCACGCCAGCGGTGATGGCGGTGTTGATGTGGTACAGGTACGCCGCGACGGCTGCGCCTCCCGCAACCACCAGCGCCACCAGCGTCACCAGCGCTGCGCGCAGTACGTGGTGACGGCCCCGTCGCTGGCGTTTCTCGATGTACTCCTCGGCGCCCTTTGCGCGAGAATAGCGTGGCGCGCTCGGGTTGCCAACGCCTTGCGGCGCCGCACCCGCTGCCACCGAGGCGCCATGGTGCGTCCGCGTGCCTGCGTGGTGTCCCCTTGGGACGTCTGGCAGCGGGGCCTGAATCTGCGGCCTGGCGTCGCCCTCGCTCGCGCCCGCCTGCTGCGGTGCTGTTGCGCTGTGCTTACCCAAGGTTCCTCCTTGCGCGCGGCCTCCTGGTCAGGATCCGCCGTGTATCGCGTTAGCCCTGGTCACTTCCAAGGATAACGATAACGTCCTGCGTGTTCACGTAGCTTCCGTCGTTTGCAATCGGCGCAACATCAAGCCCGAGCGTCTCTATGACGCCCTTTGCCTTCGCGAGCGCGTCGTCCCCGTTGTAGATGACCTTCGTCTCACGTGTGGTCTCGGCCGCGTTGCCGGCGACCGCATCGAAGCCGGCGTTCGCAAGGCTGCTCGCGCTCTGACTGGCCAGGCCGGAGATGCCCGAGCCATTCAGCACGCGCACGCTGCCCTCGTAGGCAGGCTCTACGTCGCTCGCGTCCTCCTCCGAGCTCGAAGCGTCGTCTTCCGCGCTCGACTTCTTCGCGGACCCGCTTGCCGCAGAGATGCCGCTCGTGGGGTCCTCGTCAGAGCTGGAGTACGGGCTCTTGCCCTTCTCGACGCGCGCCATCATCTTCTCCCACGCGGAGTCGCGAAGGATCTCGTACCAGCCGCCGTCGACGTAGCTGCTTTCCGTGGGCGCCATGCCGGTCATGATGTCCTTGTTCGTGTCCATGCCGCGCATGTCGCTCGCCAGCGACACGATGTCCGTCGCGCTCATGTCGGTGTGGACCATGTCCGCCATGGCCGTCACGGTCTTCGTCATGGTCGCCACGTCGCTCGAGAGCACCTTCTTCGCGACGGCCGCGATGACGGCGCGCTGGTTCGCGGCGCGATAGAAATCGCCTGCGCCGTAGCTGTCGTACGCGTGGCGCGCGCGGCAGAGAAGGGCCGCCTTCTTGCCGTTGAGCTTCACCTTGCCTGCGGGCAGGTCAAGCTTGGTGTACTTCGGGTCCTTCACGGCGACGCCAAGGTTCACGGTCACGCCGCCCACGGCGTCCACGACCTTCTCCATGCCGTCCATGTCGACCTCGGCGTAGTGCGAGATCTTGATGCCCGAAAGCTTCTGCACCGTCTTCACGGCGAGCGTCGGCCCGCCAAGGGCGTACGCGGCGTTGATCTTCTGCGTGCCGTACTCGCCCATGTCGACCCTGAGGTCGCGCGGGATGGAGACGAGCGTGGCCTTCTTCTTCTGCGGGTCGATGCGGACCAGCATGATGGAGTCGGAGCGGTATGCCCCCTCGCTCGAGCCGTACTCGCTGCCCTTCGCGCGGGCCTCGTCCCTGTCCACGCCAAGCAGCAGCATGTAGAACGGCTTGCCCGCCTCCCTCTTGGAGAGCGTGCCCAGAAGCGAGCTGTCGATGTTCTTGCGCAGGCGGGAGTTGATGTTGCCCAGGTAGGCCGCGCCAAGGCCGGCAGCTGCCACGACGAGCGCAAGCATGCACGCGAGTGCCACCTTCACGATGCGGCGCGTTCGACGGTGGCTGCGAGCCTGTGCGTAGTGGGCACGCGAGCAGCCGCGGGAGAGCCCGCGCGCGTCGCGAATGAGGTCCTCGTCACCCATGTTCTTGCGCGCCACGTCGTGTCCTTCCGTCAGAGCTGCGCCAGGGGATGCGTACAACCAACTAATATTACCTGCGAGAACATGCCACCTTATGAAGTACACAAAGCTCTACCGGCATCGCCGTCCCGCCTGCGAGCGCCGCGGCGGCGACGCCACGACCAGATGTCTGTTCTTCTCGCGCGCACGCGCTGTCGCGCGAGCACGGCGCGCGCAGTAGTGGCATGATTGATTGGTTCAGCAAGACACTTCGCGGAGGAATCAATGCAGACTTCAAGGCCCCAGCAGTTTGTCGCAGTCTTCGACTTCGGCGCCCAGTACGGCCAGCTCATCGCGCGTCGCGTGCGCGACCTTCACGTCTATTCGGAAATCGTGCCGTGCGACATCTCCGCGGAGGAGATTTCCCGCATGGCACCCTCCGCCATCATCCTTTCGGGCGGTCCGGCCTCCGTGTACGCGGACGACGCCCCCGACATGGACAAGAAGATCTTCTCCCTCGGCATTCCGGTCCTCGGCTTCTGCTACGGGCAGCAGATCATGTCCGTCAAGCTCGGCGGCGAGGTCGGCCACACCGAGAAGGGCGAGTATGGCCCCGCCACCATCACGCGCCAGGGCACAAGCCGGATCCTGGACGGCACGCCGGACACCCAGACCGTGTGGATGAGCCATCGCGACGCCGTGGCGCGCGTGCCGGAGGGCTTCACCGTCACGTCGACCACCGACGTTTGTCCCGTCGCCTCCATGGAGGACGCCAGCCGCAACCTCTATGCGACGCAGTTCCATCCTGAGGTGCGCCACACCGCCTACGGCAAGTCGATCCTGGAGAACTTCCTGTTTGGCGTCTGCGGCCTCGAGCCCAGCTGGACCATGGACAACATCATCGACGAGAAGGTCGAGGCAATCCGCCAGCAGGTGGGTGACAGCAAGGTGATCCTTGCGCTCTCGGGCGGCGTCGACTCCTCCGTCGTGGCCGCGCTCGTGCACCGCGCCATCGGCGACCAGCTCACCTGCGTGTTCGTGAACCACGGCATGCTTCGCAAGGGTGAGCCCGAGATGGTGGAGGAGGTCTTCCGCAAGCAGTTCAACGTGCCCCTCGTCCACGTGCACGCCGAGGAGCGCTACGCCAAGCTGCTGGCCGGCGTGACGGACCCGGAGCAGAAGCGCCGTCGCATCGGCACGCAGTTCTGGAAGGAGTTCTTCTCCGTCGCGCAAAAGCTCGATGGGGTCAAGTACCTGGCCCAGGGCACCATATACCCAGACATCATCGAGTCCGGCGCTCGCAAGACCGGCGGCAAGGCCTCCACGATCAAGAGCCACCACAACCTGATTCCGTTCCCCGAGGGCGTGCACTTCGACCTCATCGAGCCGCTCGATCACTTCTTCAAGGACGAGGTCCGCGAGCTCGGCGTCAGCCTGGGCCTTCCCGCCAAGATGGTCTACCGTCAGCCGTTCCCCGGCCCCGGCCTCGCCATCCGCATCATCGGCGAGGTCACGCCCGAGAAGCTCGCCATCCTCAAGAACGCGGACGCCATCGTGCGAGAAGAGCTGGACGCCTATAACGAGCGCCTGTTCCAGGAGACCGGCGAGCGCAACAGCGAGCACAGCTGCTGGCAGTACTTTGCGGTTCTGCCCGACATCAAGAGCGTCGGCGTCATGGGAGACGAGCGCACGTACCAGCGCCCGGTCATCGTGCGCGCCGTCGAGTCGTCCGACGCCATGACCGCGGACTGGGCGAAGCTGCCCTACGACGTGATCGGTCAGATTTCCAGCCGCATCGTCGACGAGGTCGACGGCGTGAACCGCGTGGTGTACGACGTCACGCCCAAGCCACCAGCTACCATCGAGTGGGAATAGGAGAAAATTGGGAATAGAATTCCCAATTTTAGTAGGAACAGCGTAATTAGGTACGCGAATGGGAAGGGGAGTCCCGCGGGACTCCCCTCTGTTTAGATCGAGAATTAGAACGGTAACGTCACGTATGCTTTATACGTGCTTGCATTTGCGATACGCGGTTAACGCGATGCCGACTGCGATCAGGGCTGCTGCACTGAAGCAGAGGGATGCCAGGAGTGCCATCTGGTTGTCACCGGTCCGGGGGATTGTTGAGTTGGTGGGAGCGGAGTCGGCATTCTTCTTCCACTGGGCGTACAGGGTGGTGTCCTGGTCTGCGTTCTTCTTGGCGTCGAAGGCCTGCTTGCCTTCCTTGTCGTAGGTCCAGCCCTTGAAGGTGTAGCCTTCGGCGGCAGGATCATCGATAAGGGTGATGGGCTTGCCCTTCTCGGTCTGCTTGGTCACACTGTCGCCGTGGCCGTTCATGTCGAAGGTGACATCGACCATTTCGATGATGGGAGTGGAGGGAGCTTCCCAGACAGCCGTGAAGGTGATGTTTTCTTTAGCGGTGTATTCGCCGATAAAGGGATCGGTGCCTTCGGAGCCCTTCATGATCCAGCCAACGAATGTGTAGTCGCCGTCAGTGCCTAGATTGGGGAGTTCGACGATCTCGCCCTTGTTCACGGTTTTGGCCTCAGGTGCGGTCCCGAATTCGGATTCGAAGGAAACGGTGACCTTTTCCTTTTCGGTCCATTTGGCGTAGACGGTCATGTTCGTAGCGGCGGTGCCGTTGAACGAGGTGGTGAGGCTCTCATCGGTGAACCAGCCGCCGAAGTCATAATTCGGGTCTGTGGGCTGGGGCAGGGTGACGGACGTCCCCTTCTTGACCGTAATGGGGTTGATGATCTGGGTTCCGTGGCTGTTCATATTGAAGGTCACGGTGACGGTTTCGTAAAGCTCTGCTTTAGTGAATCGGGTAGTGGGTTTCGAGCCTTCAATGGAAGATGCTGCTTGATTGGTGGGAAGAATATCTTCACCAAAATAGGCGGTTAATACTGATCCATCTTCCGTTGTCAACTCAAGGACAGATGGGTGAATTGTATCTCCGTCGTTATTCGTGAAATGAGCCTCCAGGTGATCGTTCGAGCTATCTATTTTTATTTCAAGCGAAAGGTTCTTTTCATTTGCTTTAACGACGCCATATCCCGGCGCTTTGACTTCATTCCAAGTGGCAATGGGTCCCTCGCCTTCAGCCCAGGCGTAATTCTGGGTGCCGGAGAAGGTGAAAGCGCAAACGCCGACGATGGCTGCGAGCGTGAGGACGAAAACCGTCCGGCGCCTGGCCAAGGTCTCTTTAACCTGTATCTTCATCGTATCCTCCAATTCAAGCGTGCGTTCCCTATTGCAACATTGCATTTCATGTTAACAGAGAATTATTTTCGAGCATGTCCCTTGCTCGGCTCGGGCTTGCTCTGGACGGGGATGCTTCGCGGTCTTGATGGGGTGGGTGCCTAATTCGAAGGAGGCATAATCTGGTTTGGTGGTGCAGAAAAGTAACAAATATGATTTATTAGAGAGGTAATTACATTCAAACGACGCATAGCCAACAAAGATTCGGTTATTCTTTACCAAATCGAAAAAACGCAGCAACACACTGTACGTCGTGTTGCGTTTTACGTTGGTTCAATTCGATGCGATTGGAGCAGACATGAGCTTCATGGATTCCAAATTCTCCAAATGGGGAGAGGTCGCAACTGCAGTTCTCTCCCAATCGCTTGCGAAAAGATTTGCGAGGGTGATGCTGGCGGCAGTGCTGGCAGCATCTTTTCTACCCGTTGCAGCTTTCGCTGATGAGGGCGGGGCGGAATCCCAGGACACCCCCCTTCTGCTCAGCACGGAAAACGGGTCTAATGACGAGCAGGAGAATGGGGGTAAAGGGCGTTCGTCCTCTGCAATCAGTGGCCCAAATCAGATTAAGTACTACATGACTGCGCAATATACCAATGGAACATCAAGGTCTAACTATATTTGGAAGTGGTCCACTGTGGACGGTGGAGCTATCAAAATCTCGTATCTTGATAATCTTTATCCAGATCGCAGTACCGTTTCTGTAACGGGAACTGAACTCGGACACGTGACTTTGGAGGTTTCTGGAGGTACTGAGCCCTCAGAAACAATCGATATCGAGATTACAAAGCGTACCGTAAATTTGTCTTCCGGGAGCGCCTTTAAGACCTATGACGGCAGGCCTCTTACCGGAGGAATTAGTGTCGATGGGGACGGTTGGGCTCCTATTGACGAAGACAGAGTTCAATACAATCAGGCCTCTCGGACAGATGCTGGCGAATCGGAAAATACGTTTGAAGTAGTGTTGCCTTCAGGTAGTGAGGAATACTTCAAGAAACACTATGATCTTATTATCACGAGGTATGGTGTCTTGAGGGTCGAAAAGCGTCCGGTCACCCTGACCTCCGCGAGTGGTTCCAAGGAGTACGACGGCGAGCCGCTGACCAATCACGAGGTCACCGTTGGGGAGGCTGCCTGGGGCACTGGTTGGGTCGATGGCCAAGGTGCCACCTATTCTTTCACCGGCTCGCAGAAGATCGTCGGCTCCTCTGAGAATACATTCGTATGCATCCCCAACGAGGGAACCAATCTGGATAACTATCAGATCAACAAGACGTACGGAACCCTGACCGTTACCGACCGTAGCGAGAAGTACCAGATCACCCTCACTCCCAATTCCAAGTCAGAGGCCTACGACGGCACCGAGAAGTCCGTATCCGGTTTCGAGACCCTGGAGTTCCAGATCAATGGTCAGACCTTCTACGTTTCCGGCGTTGAGGCTTCTGCAACGGGCACCGATGCAGGCGAGTACCCTGTAACGAAAAGCGGTCAGGCGGTCGTGACCGATGCCGAGGGCAACGATGTGACCGACCAGTTCATCGTGAACATCGACGATGCCAAGCTGACCATCGTCGGGGTCGACTCCGATAAGTCTGCATCCAATCTCCCTCACACCGGCGATAGCGCCGCCCTGTACCTGATGGGCATCTGCGGTGTTGTACTTACGGCTGGTGCTGGGGCGCTCTTCACGTTCAGAAAGCGCAACAACTATAAATAAGCACGGATACCATTGGTGCAGCTTCATTGAAATGAAGCGCTAAGATAATCAGCAAAGGGGCCTTCCCGTCTGGGAAGGCCCCAACTTTGTGCGCCGAGCATGGCATGTAATGGTCTCTCCAGTCGATGATGGTGGCCTTTGACATCCTGAACATGAAGAAGGCGGATCTGGCGCTGACGAAATCAAAATGGAAGGATGAATGGGAGGCCAGCGTCTGCGAATCCCCGGATGTGGCCAGAGACGAATTCTTCATCCGCAGCGGCAGGCAAGCGTTTGATTTAATGGAAGAGATCTCCAACGACGTCGAAGACAGCTCTTGGATTGACCTGCTGGTTCTCGAGTTGTCCAGATTCACGCCCTACTACCAACTCGGTCTCGAAGAGAACAAGTCTAATAAGAAGCTCAAGGTCAAGACCGACTACCTTGGCGACGTTTTCTGTGTTAGCGTCGGGCTAATTTGACCCCATCCAGTCAGGCGATAATCGCCAATCCCAGTCAGCCGACTTTGGCCAATGCGCCGGCAACCGGTTTCCTAACTTATGCTCTCGCT
The DNA here is from genome assembly GCF_900105025.1 of Parafannyhessea umbonata. Lineage (GTDB taxonomy): Bacteria > Actinomycetota > Coriobacteriia > Coriobacteriales > Atopobiaceae > Parafannyhessea > Parafannyhessea umbonata. The sequence goes on from NZ_LT629759.1 coordinate 2,326,594, forward strand.
ACACTCCCCTGGGCTGCATGCCCCTCACCTTGGTGGCCTGCGGGACGGCCTCGACGGAGTAGGTGTCCAGCTCGCGCCCGCGGTAGCTCGGGCCGCGCATCATGAAGACGGAGGCCTTGTCGAACACCCTGTCGAGCGCGCACAGCAGCGCGTCGTCGCCCGTTGTTGATTTTCAATAGGAACTGCGCGGATGTCGCACGGGGACCTGACCACCGTACGCATCGGGAATTGAGCAGTATTCGCATGGGGGCCGTGCCCGGGCCGCGCAAGGGGCACGGCCCCCGCTATGTTTCCTCCGGGCGGGATTGATGATGAGTCGGACGAGGCCCGCCCGGAGAGGAAGGAAGGATGACCGTGCCCCTTGACACAAGACAGGCTATCAGGGAACTGGACGCCGGTGGTGCGTCCAGGTCGCAGATAGCGCGCGAGCTCCATGTGAGCCGCAACACCGTCCGCAAGTACGCGGACATGGAGGACATGTCGCCGGCCGCGCCCGTGAGCGCGAGGCCGCACCCCGCGATCGACGCCGACGCCGCGTGGGTGGACTCCGTCCTGGAGGCCGACCTCGGCGCGCCCAGGAAGCAGCGCCACACGGCGAAGAGGATCTACGACAGGCTGGTGGAGGAGCGCGGCTACGCGGGCTCCTACTCGACCGTGTGCCGATACGTGGGCGAGTGGAGGCGCGGGCACTCGCGCTCCCCGCGCGAGGGCTACCTCGAGCTCGCCTGGGAGCCCGGCACCGCGCAGGTCGACTACGGGTCGTTCCGCGCGGTCGTCGCGGGCGTCCCGCGCACCCTCAGGCTCCTCGTCGTGACGCTGCCCCACTCGAACGCCCGCTTCTGCGTGGCAATGGAGCTCGAGAGGTCCGAGTGCCTCTGCTGGGGCCTGCGCCTCGTCTTCGAGTGGGCCGGGCGGGCCCCGCGCGTCCTCGTGCTCGACAACGCCACGGAGGCCGGGCGCATGCTCCGCGGCATCGTCACCGAGTCCGAGCTGTTCTCGCACTTCAGGGCCCACTACCGCTGCGAGGTCCGCTTCTGCAACCCGCACTCCGGCAACGAGAAGGGCTCCGTCGAGAACGCCGTGGGGTTCCTCCGCCGGAACCTGCTCGTCCCCGTGCCCGAGGCCGCCTCGGTCGACGAGCTCAACGAGGGGCTCAGGGCCGGCTGCGAGCGGATCAACGCCGGCGCGAGGAACAGGGCCGGGGCGCCCACGCCGGAGGCGCTCCGCGAGGACCTCGCCGGGATGCTGGCCCTGCCGGGCGCGCCCTTCGACGCGGTCAGGTGGACGCACGCGCGCGCCGACAAGCGCGGCTACGTGCGCGTGGACGGCAACCTCTACTGCGTCGGGCCCGCCTGGCACGACCGCGAGCTCGTGGTGGGCGTGCGCGCCAGGTCGGTCGAGGTCCTCGCCGACCGGGGCAGGCGCGTCGCCACGCTCGCGCGCAGCTTCGGTGAGGGCGAGACCGTGAGGAACCCGGCGTCGCTGATCCCGGCGCTGGTGGCGAGGCCGAGGGCCTTCGGGGAGTCGACCATCAGGCGCGACATGCCCGGGGCGCTCGTGGGAGAGCTCGACCGCTGCGACAAGGCCGGGAGGAGGAAGGCCCTCAGGGCGATAGGGAGGGCGTCCGAGCACTCCGGCTTCGGCGCCGCCTGCGAGGCGGCCGCGAGGATCTTCGCGGGCGGCAGGGTCCCGGACGACGCGTCCTGCGACGCGCTCGCGAGGCGCGTGGCCGCGGGCGGCCCCGAGCCGGGGCAGGCCGACCTCGCCGTCTACGACGGCTTCCTCGGGGAGGCGGCGCGGGATGCAGAGTAGCGCGAGCGTGGCGGACGCGGTCGTGGAGGCCGGCAAGAGGTGCTCGCTCACGAAGTCCGTGCTCGCGGAGTGGGCCAGGAGGGGCACGCCCAGGCAGGTCGAGTACCTCCTCGGCTACCTCGAGGCCGAGGGCGCGAGCAGGGACGCCTCGAAGAGGGCGCAGCTCCTGAGGAGGTGCGCCCTGCCGCAGGCCAAGACCTTCGAGGGCTACGACTGGTCGTGCGTGTCCTGGCCGGACGGCTTCGGCAGGGACGACCTGCTCTCGCTGTCGTTCCTGGGCGGCCGCGAGGACCTCGTGCTCATGGGCGACGTCGGCACGGGCAAGACCCACATGGCCGAGGCGCTCTGCGTGCTGGCGTGCCAGTCGGCGCGGCCCGCGCGCTTCTTCACCGCCTCCTCGCTCGTCGGCAGGCTGCGCCGGGCCCGCGACGAGGGCAGGCTCGACCGCGAGCTCGCCCAGGTCGGCCGTGCCGAGCTGCTGGTCGTCGACGAGCTCGGGTTCCTCCCGCTCGACGTCGACGGGGCCAGGCTGCTCTTCCAGGTGGTCTCGCAGGCCTACGAGACGCAGTCCGTCGTCTTCACGACCAACCTGGAGTTCTCGAGGTGGGGGTCCGTCTTCGGCGACGACCAGATGGCCGCGGCCGTGATCGACCGCGTCGTCCACCACGGCAGGCTCCTCCAGTTCAGGGGCGAGTCCTACCGCGTGAGGCACGCGCTGATGTCCCCGGACGGGGGCGGCGCGGAGTAGGCGGTCCGGCGGCCGCGCCCGAAGCGGCGGAGGGCGGGCCCCGCGAGAATTGCGCAGGGCCCGCCCAAGTCAAGTGAGAAATCCGCTCAAATCCCGATGCGATATTCGCTCAAGAACTATTGACATAACACACCCGTGAAGAACTCGTCCCAGGCGCTCGGCGCCACGTTGCTGGTCAGTATCATGGTGTTGGGCCCTTCCTTCTCATATCGGCGGTCGATCACATCGAAGAAGAGGTCCGTGCACGCCCTGTCGAAGGTGCACCTGCCCACCTCGTCCACGATCAGGCAGGTCGGCTTCACCAGCGTCGCGACGACGCGCGAGGCGCTCCCGCGCTCCGTCGCCCTCTGGAACCTGTCCCTGAGCTCGCTCGCCTTCACGTAGTAGGTCTTCAGGCCGCGCATGCAGCACTCCCGGCCGTACGCCTGGGCAAGGTGGGTCTTGCCTATGCCGCCCGGGCCTATGAACGCGACGTTGCGGTGCGCGTAGAGGTCGGCGAGCGCGGGAAGCTTCGCCAGCGCCGACGCGTCGCGCCCCTGTATCCTCGAGAAGTCGAATCCGTCGAAGGTCTTGGGCTCCCTCCTCGGCAGCCGGCTCAGCCTGAGCAGCGTCTCTATCGACGCCTGCCTCCTCTTCTCCGCGAGGTAGTCGAACGTGACGGCGAGCGCGCCGACCTCCGCGTCGCCCATGTCGTGGTCGGACGCCAGCGTCGCGAGCTCGGAGGCCGCGAGGGCGATCCCGAGCCTGGCGGCCGCCTCGCTGGCGAGCTCGTAGGGGCTCTTCGCGGCGTTTCCCATCACGCCCACCTCCCGAAGTCGAACTTGGCGAACGCGGGCTTGCCGGGCGCGAGCTCGACCTGCGAGATCGACGTGGTGACGGGCTGGCTGGGAAGCTCCTCGGGCTGCGCGTCGGCCCACTGCCCCTCGCACCAGCTGTCGCGCCGGTCCCAGGTCACGGCGTGCACGGCCAGCTCCAGGGCCAGGTCGTCGCTGTATATGTGCAGGTAGCCACCCTCGCGGCTCACGCGGCAGTCCCGCCGCTCGTACCAGTATGGGACCCCGAACCTCCGGCCCTCGTAGCTGACGAAGCCGTCGAAGGTGATCCTGCGGCTGGGGCACAGCCAGAGCGCGACCTCGTCGGTCACCTCGAGCGGGCGCGCCGCCGGGAGGCAGGCGGACGCGTGCTCCTCGGACGGCACGCAGGCCACGGCGCGCCTCCACCTGCCGGCCTGCTCCGCGCACCACAGCAGCGCCTCCTCGTTGAGCGTGGTGATGTCGGTGAAGTCGCGGCCGGCGAGGAAGTTGCCCTTCACGAAGCGGATCAGCCGCTCGACCTTGCCCTTGGCGAAGGGGTGGCGCGGCTTGCAGAGCCTGGTGCGGAAGCCGACGCACCCCATGAAGGCGGCGTAGTCGCGCTGCCAGACGGGCCTGCCGCCGAGGTCGCGCCCGGTCACGACCGACTTCATGTTGTCCGCGGGCACCTCGTCGGGGACGCCCATGGCCATGAAGGCGTGGAGCATCCCTATGAGCAGGTTCTCCTGCCGCGCGTTGGGGAAGAACTCCACGTAGAAGCTGCCGCAGTGGTGGCAGACCATCGCGAAGCACGCGATCCTGTACTCCGTGCCGCCCGGGCCGACGACCGTGACGAAGCCCCAGTCCATCTGATACGCCTCGCCGGGCCCCGTCCTGAACCTCTGGCCGCGGCTCCCCTGCGGTGCCACGGCCCTCCGCTTTGCGGGGACGAGGTCCCTGTGGCCGGATATGTACACCTTCACGGCGGTGAGGCCGCCCTCGTAGCCCTGGCCGAGCAGCCGCTCGTAGATCACCTGCGAGTTGGTGACTCCCCTGCGGAGCAGGTCGTCGACGAGCCCGGTGTGCCCCGTGAGCACCGTCACCTCGGCCCTCCGGCCGCTGTTGCCGTGCGGGAGCGCCCTGAAGCCGTGCTTCCTGATCGTCCTGGCCTTCGACCTCGTGAGGCCCGTCCTGCGGCAGAACTCCGCCAGGTTGCACGCCTGGGGGTCGAACCCGTCGCCCGCCTCGGCGGCCATCTCCTCCAAGGCCTTGTCTATAATCTCCTGTAGGTCATCGCGTCTCTCGTTCACCTCTATAGTCCTCCTAACGCCGGCGCATTGGCAACACCAGCTTAGGGGTCGTGAGGGGGCGCGATGGCCGTTTTTCGTTGACCGGGATTGGCTAAATTGTTTCGACTATTTGTGGCTAAAGTCGCCCGACGCTAACATCTGCAAGGGTCAGAACTACGTTGGCAACACCGATGTGAAGTCTATTCAAAAGGCATACACGTATGCGATGGGAACGATAACTGGCAATCGAAAGAAGGTAGCCGCAGCAGCAGTGGCGACGCTTGCGGTCACGGCGGCGACTGCAGGAGGCGCATTATTCTGAGGCTTCGGTAGTTTGTGTGACAAGGGGCTAGCCTAGGCAGCAACGCTCTTCGCTCCCTTCACGCCCTTCTTCCTCGCCTTCACCGGGCGACCCGGGAGCTGGGGCTGGCAGTCGCCGCACCTGAGCATGAGCAGGGCCACGAGGTTGTCGGTGTTGCGGAAGCCGTAGCCCATCCTCACCGTCACCTTGATCTTGTTGTTGATGGCCTCTACGCGCCCGTTGCTGATGCCGAGCTCGACTGCGGCGATGATGTCGTCGCGCCGGCGGCGCACCTTCTTCTCCACGGCGACGACCTTGGCGATCTTGCAGTAGGCGGCCCTGTGCATCCAGTCGTCGAGCAGCTCGGCGGCCTCGGAGCCGTCGGCTGCCCGGAAGACGGCCCGCAGGTCCTCCTTGAGCTCCCAGGCCCTGACCAGCCGCGAGCCGGCCCTCTTCTTGAGCGCCTCGAGCCTCGCCCTCTGGCCGTCGGTGAGGTCCTCGGGGTTCTTCACGAGCGCGTAGCGGCTGCCCTTGATGGAGGCCGCCTCCTCCTCGAGCGCCCTGACCTCCTCGGGCGGCAGCTCGCCTTTGGCAGGCCTGCCGCGCTTGCCCTCGGGCCTGGGCCTGGCGGCCCTGGCGGCGGCCCTGGCGGCGTTCCACTCCTCGCAGCGCACGGCGTCGAGCGCGTCGTTCATCCACTGGACCACGTGGAAGGGGTCCATGACCCACCTCGCGTTGGGGCAGCGGCGCTTGACCAGCTGCCTTATCCACCTCGCGCCGTCGGCGGTCACCACCTCTATGGCGCGCCTCTGCTCGCGCGTGAGCTCGTCGAGGAACAGGTTGAGCACGTCCTTGCCGGTGCCCTCGTGCGCCCAGATGAGGCAGCCGCGGTCGTGGTCGACGACCACCGTGACGTACTTGTGGCCCTTCTTGTACGACGTCTCGTCGATGCCGATGCGGCGCACGCCGTCGAACCTCGAGGCGCCGCGCGCGGCCTCCAGCTCGGCGTAGACGCGCCTGCACACGCCGCCCACGCTGTGCCACTCGACGCGGGCGAGCTCGGAGACCGCCGAGGCGGTGCAGCGGACCGCCAGCCACGCCACCCAGTCCTCGAAGTCGCGCGTGAAGCGCGCCCCGTGCCGCGCCCAGGGGACGGCCTCGGTGCGCACGCCGTGCTCCGGGCAGCGCACCCTGCAGGGCGCGTACTCCAGGTAGCAGGCCGAGCGCGCCAGGTCCATCGCCCTCCACAGCCTGGGGGCCCCGCGGTTCGCCATGTCGTAGAAGTCGCAGGCCCTGCCGCATACGGGGCAGCGGCGCTGCTCGCGCTTGTAGGGCCGGACGCTCACGACGATGCGCTCGGCCTCGATGCGCGCGCCCAGGACGACCGTGCGGGCCAGACCGAGGGCGAGAAGTAGTAGACTCTTCATGCGTCACACCTCTTCGGTTGTCTGAATTTGGCTTAGCAATCATAGGCGGATGACGCGGAAACGGCCCCTCCCGGGGCCGTTTCAGTTCCAGATCGTTGTTTTCGCCCGCTGAGCTGGGCCTATGCCGGAATCTCTCCCACAGAAACCACCGAAGAGCCATTATTCTTCGCTCCTGAAATTGCAGTGCTCATCGCGGGCGATGCGGTTGTCGGGCTCTCAGGTGCAGCATTGACTAGCGCCAGCCTGGCTTTCGTCGGAGGAGGCTCGCTTGCAGTTGGTGGCATGGGCATGGCTGGCGGAACCGCGATTCTAACAGGCGGAGGCGCGTTGCTTGGCCTGGCAGGATCAGGCGTAACCACGGCGGCGACCGTTGCCGTGCAATCGTCCGAGCCTTTCGTGCAAAGCGAATGCTCCAAGCTTCTCGCGTTCTGCTCCGAAATCGCCGTCAAGAAAAACGGACGCTACGACATCGCCTCTCTAGCGCAACAAGGAATGCAGAAATGCGCAGAGGAGCTGCGCGACGAAATCGAGAAGTTGTCGAATGCGGAAAACGGACCTGACAAAAAGCTTATCTCCCAAATGAAGAAAAGCTTGAAGTGCATGGAGCGCTGCGAGAAGGCCCTCGAGAAGCTGCAGGGTTCAAGAAGGCTGCTGGACTAGCTCGACTGGGACAAACTGTCCCAGCGACTCTGAGATAGGAGGGACCCCATGAAAAAATTCGAGAAGATAACCGCCATTATCCCCCTGCTCGAATCCGAGAATCGCCACGGCAAGTGGATCGTCGACACCGAGAGCAAGGGCACACCGGAAGATCCGATCCAGTTCCCCTTTGTGGGCTACAGCGCAGCTGCACACCGGCTAATCGAAGCAGTGCATGAATGCGTGGATGATCTTCGTGACGAGATGAACGCCTTCGACTACATGGGCGTACTGGAGAGCTATGGGCTTAACGGCGAGAAAGACGTCCTTGCGGCAGACGCTTCCTCCTGCGATGCGAAATGCGCACTGGCGATGGTTCTCACGATCATCCGCCAGGACAGGTTCTGTGAAGGCTTGCTTCTCAGCTATCTCGAAAACGGGAAGATGCTCGAATGGATGAAGCGCCTGCAGGAAATCGACAACCAATAGCGCTGGGGACAGATTGTCCCAATAAGAGCAACTCAATGCCGACTATCACCAAGCCACCTGCGATTATCCCAAACGAATAATGCCTGACGCTTTCTGCAAACGTGCAGTTGGATGATATCACGTGTTAGCCGCCTGCGCTAACTGCTTTGCAATTGTTGCTGGTGGCTTGCATGCGATGTCGCACCAAACCACACAAAAGGGGAGGATTTGGCTGCTCTACCCTGCCCCATTTCTCTACTGGGACAAAAATGAAACTCAACGCCCCTGAGTTTCATTTGAGTTTCATGGAAGAGAGCAGTGCTGTCCCAGTTTGGTGCCGTGGCGTACACCAAGTGTCGCCATGTCCGTTTCGTGGATAATCTACGCTATCAGATAAATGCGATGTGATTTTCGATTTAGCGAGTGGGAGTAGCGGGAACTGGCTCCTGAACTCTCGTTTTGGTGCTGCCGAGTACCGCCTGGCGCTGTTTGGGCATTGCTATCGAGCAAAGCCACCAGCGAAATAACGGGAATAACAGCCTCCGGACCCTCTGGTTCGGAGGCTTTTTTCGTTCTGCCCAGAAAGAGCTCCTTGCCGGAGTCCCATGGGTAGCGAACGGCTTTATCGAGCGTGTGCGTTTTCGTAGGTGCCCTTGATTTCCTCTGGCAAATCGTCGGGAATCAGTGCCTCCAGCCTATCCTCGTTGCCATCTTGAATCGCCTGCTCGTAGTACCAGCATTTGAACTTCAGCATGTCCAGCACGCGGTTCATCTTCGCGATCTCCGACTCCACGTGGGCCTTCCGCTCCTCGAACATTGCCTTGCGCTTGGGATAAGTGGACGGGCCCTCCGCACACCATTCCATGAACAGTCGGATGTCCTTGATCTCCATCCCCGCCTTCTTCAGGCATTCGATGACCCGGAGTGCTTCGAGTTCCGTATCGCCGAATCGGCGAATACCGGACGTCCGTTCCAATCCCGGGAACAGCCCCTGTTTGTCGTAATACCGCAGCGTGGAAACGGGCAGACCGAACATCTCCGCCACCTGTCCGATTGTGTACATGGTCCCTCCGAATGAATCTCGAATTGACTCCTTGACCTAAAGTCAGGTTTAGGTATTACCTTCATTCTCGCCAATATAAATCGGGAACGCAAGGAGTACTCCGTAATGGGCAAAGCGGTTTTGATAGTCTCTTCAAGTCCTCGAAAGAATGGCAATTCCGAGACGTTGGCGGACGCCTTCGCCAAAGGCGCACGGGAAGCGGGTCACAGCGTGGAGACCGTGCGCCTGCGCGAAAAGCAGCTCGGCTTCTGCAAGGGCTGCCTTGCCTGCCTGAAGATGGGGCACTGCGTCATCCAAGACGATGCCGTGGGAATTGTCGCCAAGATGCACGATGCGGATGTGTTGGTGTTCGCAACGCCCGTCTACTACTACAGCGTCTGTGGCCAGCTCAAGACCATGCTGGACCGCGCCAACCCGCTTTTCGACTCCGATTACTCATTCACCGAGGCGTATCTTTTGGCGACGGCGGCGGAGAGTGGGCGCTCGACCTTTGACGGAGCGGAAAAGGCCGTGCAGGGATGGGTCGACTGCTTCCCCCGCTGCACGCTTGCCGGAACGGTCTTCGCTGGTGGCGTAAACGGCGTGGGCGATATCGCCGGGCATCCCGCCCTGGAGCAGGCGCGACGAATGGGCATGGGAGTCTAGGCGAGGCTTGGCTGCGCGGAAGCAGTTTTGCACTCAAACCATCGACGGGAGGAATCAAACATGACGATTAAGCAAACGGCGGGCAGAGATGCCCTGGGGGACTTCGCCCCCAAATTCGCACAGCTCAACGATGACGTGCTGTTCGGCGAGGTATGGAGCCGAGAAGACCGGCTTTCCCTTCGAGACCGCAGCGTGGTGACGGTGGTTGCCTTGATGGCGCAGGGGCTGACGGACTCTTCGTTCCAATATCATCTGATGTCGGCAAAGAGCAACGGTGTGACTAGGACGGAGATAGCGGAAATCCTGACACATGCGGCGTTTTACGCGGGGTGGCCCAAGGCGTGGGCGGCCTTTCGTATGGCGAAGGAGGTCTGGGCAAATGACGATGCCGCTGATGCAAGAGCTGAGCATCAAAACGAGATGGTCTTTCCTATCGGTGCTCCCAACGATGCATTCGCGAAGTACTTTGTCGGGCAAAGCTACCTCGCGCCCCTTTCCACCGAGCAGGTCGGCATTTACAACGTTACGTTTGAACCCGGCTGCCGCAACAACTGGCACACGCATCACGCCAAAAGCGGTGGGGGACAGATTCTCGTCTGCGTGGCTGGTCGAGGGATTTACCAGGAATGGGGCAAACCGGCACAAGAGCTGTGCCCTGGCGATGTAGTGAATATTCCCGCGGGCGTAAAGCACTGGCACGGTGCGGCGCCTGACAGTTGGTTCTCCCATCTTGCGGTGGAAGTTCCAGGCGAGGAGACCTCCAACGAGTGGTTGGAGCCCGTGGACGACGAGCAATACCTTAAAGCGACTGTCAAGGAGGCTTAGGCATGGAGCAGTTGAAACTGACGCAGGAATGGGACAAGGTGTTCCCTAAAAGCGATATGGTGGGGCACCGCAAGGTGACCTTCCATAACCGATACGGCATCACGCTGGCGGCTGATGTGTACGTGCCGAAGAACGCGGAAGGCAAGCTGCCCGCAATCGCCGTCAGCGGTCCGTTTGGCGCGGTGAAGGAGCAATCGTCCGGCCTTTATGCGCAGAAGATGGCGGAACTGGGCTTTTACACGCTTGCCTTCGACCCGTCCTATACCGGGGAGAGCGGCGGCACGCCCCGCTATGTGGCATCGCCGGACATCAACACCGAGGACTTCTGCGCGGCGGTGGACTTCCTTTCGGTACAGGAAAACGTCGATCCGGAGCGCATCGGCATCATCGGCATCTGCGGTTGGGGCGGCATGGCAATCAACGCCGCAGCCATCGACACCCGCATCAAGGCTACTGCTGCTATGACGATGTACGACATGACCCGCGTGACCGCCAACGGCTACTTCGACGCCGAGGACTCCGAACAGGCGCGCTTCGAGAAGCGTAAGGCGCTGAGCGCGCAGCGCACCGAGGACTATAGAAACGGCAGTTATGCGCTGGCGGGCGGCGTGGTCGATCCGCTGCCGGAGGACGCGCCGCAGTTCGTGAAGGACTATTACGCCTACTACAAGACTCCGCGAGGTTACCATCCCCGCAGCCTGAACTCCAACGGTGGCTGGAATGTGACGTCTTCGCTGTCCTTTTTGAATATGCCGCTTTTGCAATACAGCAGCGAGATCCGCTCCGCCGTGTTGCTGGTGCACGGCGAGAAGGCGCACTCCCGCTATTTCAGCGAGACCGCGTACGGCAAGCTGACCGGGGACAACAAGGAACTGCTCATCATCCCCGGTGCCAGCCACACCGACCTCTACGATCAGGTGGATATCATTCCGTTTGAAAAGCTGAAAGCGTTCTTTGGGGAATATCTGAAATAGGGCGCGCCCTGATTCAATGCCAAGCCCCCAGGCCAAGTACTTCGAGCGCATCGACGAGTCGCGGCGAAAGAAGGGAAAGACCGGCCCCGAGTGGCATCTCGAGCAGACCGACCAGACGCCCGTGATTATGACCAAGTACAGCGAGCGCATAAAGCCGAGCTCGCTGTCGCGATGGTGGTCGCTCGAGCGTGGCAACTACGGCCTTGACGACTTCTCCCTCCACGAGCTCAGACACACCTACCTGACGCTCCTCGCCGAAAGGGGCGTGTATCCCAAGGTCAGGGCCACTACAGCTCGCAGATCACGATGGACGTGTACACCTACGTCAACATGGGCGCAAAGCGCGAGACTGTCGCGGCCGTGTCCAGGCTCTTATGATTGCGTCGCCAGTTAGCGTGCCGGACGGGCGGTCCCGAGCGATGGGGCCGCCCGTCCGCAGTCACCACTGAGTGACGCCGCAGGTTTCCGCCCTGCGTGGCAGGGATTGGCGGGAGGATTATTAGTGGCAAATGAGTGGCAGCTCACCAGATTGGTCTGACAGACGCGCTGGTAGATTGAGTGTTTGCAACCGAAGCAAATACTGAGTGCGAATAGAATTCGGGACGAAACGGTATTTCACACTCCACCCCGAAACACAATAAAACCGCAGGTCAGAAGTGGTGTGTCCGAGAAATTGGCGCACCACTTCGCTTCAAATGAAAGCGCTCCTTTCGGGGTGATTCGTACCGGAATTCGTACCACCCCAGCGCCACCATTTACGGTGCCGGGCATCGAGAGAAGATCAGAAAGATGATGAACGAAGCCAAGATGACCGAACTCACCCAGGCCGAGGACATGGCCTACTTCCGAGCGGACCTCTGCCTGTACTCGCCGGAGAGCTACTGCCTGGACGAGAAGAAGGGGATCTGCAACGACATGATGGCAACGAGCAAGGCGGTGCTCGACACCATGTGCAACGACTTCGAGCAACATTCCCCCCGTTGCTCGCGCCAAGCTCCTGGACATGCTCTGTGCCTCCGGCGTAGAAAGCCCCCCAGTGGCGGTGGGATGTCCTCGTGGGCGAAGGAGGCTCGCTCTACCACGAGCTAGAACCGCTCGGCTAGCCAGAATCCACATTGCAAGGAAGAAGGCCGTCTATCGCGTTGATAGGCGGCCTCCTGCCATCTTCAGCGCATCGAAGCGGCGAGCATCGCCACAGTCATCGGCCGCGAGTGCCCCGACAGCAGCATGGTGTCAGGAAGCAACGCGAGAATGCTTTTGCGTATGCTCTCGCGCAGCCTGGGTCCATCCCCTGTCGGGAACGCGGTCAGGCCCGGGCCGCCCTCGTAGACGGCGTCTCCGACGAGCGCGAAGCCTCCCTGCTCGCACCAGAACGCGCACGAGTCGTCGGTGTGGCCGGGGACGTGCAGCACCTCGAGCGCGCCTGCGATGCCGCCGACGGGGATGCGGTCGCCGTCCGAGAGCTTCGACGCTCCGGCCAGTGTGATCGGTGTCCCATGATCTGCCGAGAGGTTCAGCCGCGGGTCGAGCAGGTACCGGTCCGCCAGCTCGTGCGCCCTCACCGGCGCGCTCCAAGCGTCGCGAAGCTCGCCGGCGGCGCCCATGTGGTCGAAGTGCCCGTGCGTGAGCAGGATCGCGTCGATCTTCCAGTCGCGTTCGCGCGCGGCAGACAGGAAGAGACCTGGCTGGGCGCCCGGGTCGACGAGCACGCCGCGACCCGTCTCGCCGTCGATCACGAAGTAGCCGAAGGTGGCGAAGACGCCCCTCGCCAGCAGCGGGTAGACCTCGACCGCCATCAGAACGAGCATCCTTCCGGGCCGCATGCCATGCCCTGCGCGGCGCCTTCCGCCAGCGACTCGCCGTGCGCCCTCTCGAGCACGCGTGCCATCTCCTCGGTCGGATAGCAGCCCGATATCGCGTACTTGCCGTCCACAACGAAGAACGGCACGGCGTGCACGCCCATCGCGTAGGCGTCGCGCTCGTCGGCGCGAACCTCGTCCTCGTACTCGTCCGATGCCAGCACACGCTCCACGTCGGCCTCGGGAAGCCCCGCCTCGGCAGCCAGCTTGCGCAGCACCCCGTGGTCAGCCATGACCTCGTTCTTAACAAAGTACGCCTCGTAGCACAGCCCCTCGAAGCGCGTGTTGCCCAGGCTGTGCGCCAGCTTGGTCAGGCGGTGCGCGTCGAGCATGTTGGTGTTCAATGTGGTGGCGTAGTTGAACTCGATGCCCTCGCCGCGGCCCATCCGGCTGATGCCCTCGATGCGCTCCGCAGCCTCCTCCTTGGAAAGGCCGTACTTGGCGGCGAAGCGGTCGAGCGTGGGGCAGACCACCTCGTAGGGAGCATCCGGGTTCAGCTCGAACGCCCGCATCTCCACCTCCACGTCGCCCTCGAGCCCGAGGGAGGCGATGGCCTTCCCGAGCCGCGTCTCTCCGATGTAGCAGTACGGGCACGCGTAATCCGACCAGTAGGTGACCTTCATGTTTTCCTCCTCGCTTGCGGTTGGCTGCGCCATTTTGCTTTCGGGTATACTGTCTGCTTATCGGTTCGAATTGAGAAGTACTTACATTATTTGGAGTACTTCAACCTATATCAAGGAGCGCGCCATGGGTGAACGTCGAAGTGTCAGCTGGTGCCCAGCCATCTCGTCTCTTCAGCGCGTGGTCGGCGGGAAGTGGAAGATAGAAATCCTGTTCTACGTTGCTCTTGAGGACGTGCGGCACTTCGGCGAGCTGCGCAGGTGTCTGCGGGGCGTGTCGGAGTCAACGCTGTCGCGCCAGCTCAAGGAGCTCGTGGCAGACGACTTCCTGGAGCGCGTGGACTACCAGGAGGTGCCCCCGCGCGTCGAGTACCGGCTGACGCGCCGGGGTGAGAGCTTCAGGCCGCTCCTGCAGGCCATGTGGGACTGGAGTGAGGCCGAGTTCGAGTTCAGCCAGGCGGAGGCGGAGCAGATGCGTGAGGCTCGCGAGCGGCTCGGCGTGGCCCAGGTCCGCTGAACTTCACCCCTTCAGCCCTCGCCAAGGCAAGGAGTTTGCACTAATCATCACATTGCCGTGATGCAATCAGGTCTGTTTGCGTGTCGTCATGCCAAGAGGCGATTTCTGTACTCAGCTCGTAAAAGTGAGTAATACCCCCAATAACTATCTGCGGTTTTAATTACTTCCCGAGGGCCTCGTGACTACGTCCTATGGGGTGAGTACAAATAGTGTACTCAGCGGCGAGTACAGGTGAGTACACCCTTGGAGCCGCTTCGCAAAAATACTCCCAATAACGAAACGCCACGTGCGTGCTCGTGACGACACGGAAAGGCATGAGACAACAAACTTTTAGAGAATGGAAACTTGCCTTGTGACAGTTGAGTGGGAGTAGCCTATTTACAGGTGAAATGTTTTCTATTCTTTGGAAATGCACCCTGATTGCACGCCATCCAACGACGTCACGGGCTCGGCCCGCCCGAAAGGGGCGGGGTGCGAAGAATGTGTTGACATATCGCGGTATTACGATATGATGTGCCCATGGACATGACAGAGACATTCAAGGCGCTATCGAACCCCACGCGGCTCCAGATTCTCATGTGGCTGAAGGACCCCGAGGCCAACTTCCCCGAGCAGGGAGGGCACCTCGGCGTGCCCGACGACCTGAGGGGAGGGGTGTGCGTGGGCTCCATCCGCGACAAGGCGGGCGTCTCCCAGTCGACCGCCTCGCAGTACCTCGACGTGCTGCAGCGCTGCGGGCTGCTTCTCTCCGAGCGCCACGGCAAGTGGACCTACTTCCGCCGCAACGAGGAAGCCATAGCCGAGCTGGCCCGGTTCGTGGGAGACGAGCTCTGATACCGCACCCGGACGAACCGGAGAAGCAGCGCTCTAGCATGTCATAACGCATCGACATATCACGATATCTAGTATTGAGGAGGACGAAACAATGCACTACACGGGACCGGTAATCAGGCCTCCCTACGAGGCGGGGAGCGTAATGCTTGAGGTGACGGTGGGCTGCACGCACGACTCGTGCACCTTCTGCACCTACTATAAGGGCCACCCCTTCCATCCCGCGCCGCTCGAGCAGGTGCGCGCCGACCTCGCCGAGATCGCGCGCTTCCGCCCCGGCACCGATCACATATGGGCGGCGGGAGGCGACCCGTTCTCCATGAGCACGCGCAGGCTGCTCGAGTTGGCCGCGCTCGTCCACGAGTACCTGCCGGGCGCAACCATCTCCACCTATGCGCGCGTCGACAGCATGCGCAACAAGTCGGTCGACGACCTGCGGGCGCTGTGTGACGCGGGCTACACAGACATCATGATTGGCATCGAGTCGGGCGACGACGAGGTGCTCGCGCACGTGAACAAGGGGTACACTGCCGCCGACGTTGTGGAGCAGTGCGGGAAGCTCGACGAGGCAGGGCTGCCCTACAACTGCATCTACCTGGGAGGGATCGCCGGCGCGGGGCGCGCCGAGGAGACCGCCGCGCGCTCGGCGGAGGTGTTCAACCAAATCCGCCCGCGGTTCATGTACCTCACGACCGTCACCATCTTCCCCAACTCCGAGCTCGGCGCCGAGGTGGCCCGGGGCGACTTCGCTCCCATGAGCGAGCTCGAGCGGTTCCGCGAGTTCCGCGCACTTGTGGCAGCGCTTGAGAACCCCATCGTCGTCGACACGCGCCTGGTCACCAACTCCATCGGCTTCGTCGCAGAGCTGCCGGCTGACCGCGAGGAGTGCCTGGCCGCGCTCGACGAGGCCATCGCCGGCTTCTCGGAGGACGACGAGCGGAGGCTCTCGCGCAGGAGGGCGATGATGCGCACGATCTGACGCGCCGCAACGGGTCGAGCTCGTCTTACGCCGCCGTGACGTACCCCGGCGTGCTCGCCGTGTCGATGCGGAAGTACGTGTACGCCGTCCTATTGCTTGCCCATACCGTGCCGTTTCCGCCCACGAGCGACGTGGAGCACGAGTAGAAGCACTGGGATCCCGTGAGGCCACTCGAGGGAAGCGCCCAGCTCGCATCGACCAGGATGATCGTGAGCCTGCTGTATCTCGAGAACGTGTAGAACAGGTCCGTTAGTGCCGACGGGTCGAAGCCCCGGAAGTCGATCGTCGTGATTGCGCAGGAGCTGAACATGTAGCGCATCGAGCGCACGCCGGATAGGTTGCCCAGGCCGCCCACGCTCGCGAGGTTCGAGCACGAATAGAACAGGTAGTTGAAGTTCAGGTACGAGAACGTGGCCATGTCCGCTGCGAAGCTCGCGCTCGTGAGGTGCTGGCGGTGCGTCGGACCGATGACGCCGTCCCAGGGCGTGAGGCCCAGTCCCACGTACTTGCCGATGGCGCAGATACACCCGGAGGCGACGAGCTCACGTGTTGCGTCTGGCGTCGCTGTGGCCGTGAGCACGCCCTCGCCGTCCGCGTAGTAGTGGGCGTAGAACCAGGTTCGGTTGTCGTTGTTCGGGTCCGTGAGCACGCCGCCCGCGCCGAGCTTGCACACGCTTGCGCCGCTTGTCGTGGAGGGCACGAAGCCGTCGGTGCCGCCAACTGGGCGGTTGCAGCTGTTGAACATGAGCGAGCCCGAGAGTCCCGAGTTGCTGAAGCTCGTGGCGTAGATCGTCTCCAGGCTCCCGCAGCTCGTGAACATCTGGTTGGCGCTCGTCATGCCGGACAGGTTCTCGAAGCCACGTATCTCGGTGCAGTTCGAGAACGCGTTGAACCAGTAGTTGCAGTTGGCGATGCCGAGACCCGCGATGGTCGAGTGGGAATAAAACTCATTTGGCATTGGCTGGCAGTTGCTGGCATCGAATGCCGTTCCGTATGCTTTCGCAGCATCAGTAGTACTTGAGTTTGGGATAATGTGTTGCAATTGTAGGGAAATAGCCTACAATTGCTACATGAAGCATTCGAACCACATAGATAAGATCGCAGCGCTCTCCGAGTCTGAGGGCGTTTTCACCACTGCACAGGCGGCCCGCATGGGCATCCCGCGCGACGCCCTACACGACGCGGTCGAGTCCGGTCGCCTCGTGCGCATCGTGCGAGGTGCCTACCGCATGGTGGGGTCCGGCTCTTCCTTCACGGACGAGCTGGCGGCGATATGGAAGCTCACCGCCCCGGCGACGTTCTCCCACGAGAGGATGCGGGTTTCCGATTGGGACGGCATCGCCGTCGGAGGGTCCACCGCCTCCGCCCTCCTCGGGATCGGAGACCTGCAGCTCTCGCCCTACCGGCTCTATGCCCCAAGGAGAATCAACACGAGGAACCCGTCAGCGAGCTTCGTCAGGCGCTCGGTGGGTCGCGACGAAGTTACGTTCGAGTCGGGGCTCCCCGTGACACGCTCCGAGCGCACCGTCTTCGACCTCGTCGCGGACGACGAGGACTTCTCGCTTGTGGCGGATGTCCTGGCGGACGCCTCGAGGAAGTACCAGGATTTCGACTACGGGAAGCTTCGGGGACTACTCGAGGGCCGTTACGGCGAGAAGCGGGGATGTGAGATTTTCCGGAGCCTGATGGATGATGCCGGGCTTCTCGGGAGGGGACGCGGGAATGAGGTACAAGAGCGCGGCCGCACTCGAGATGGCGGTCAAATCAGCGGCGTCGGCGTCGCCGATGGATACCGGGCGCGCCGTGTCGGCATTCTACTTCCACCGACTGCTGTGCCGCGTGTTCGCCGGCGGCAACGGCTCGTTCGTGCTCAAGGGTGGTCGGGCGATGCTCGCTCGAACCGTCGACGCCCGCGCGACGCGCGACATCGACCTGCTCTCCACGGAAGGGAGCCTGGAGGATGCGCTCGAGGAGCTCGTCCGGCTCGCCGGGACCGACCTGGGCGACTTCGTGACGTTCGAGTTCACGGGGTCGCGCCCGATAAAGGCCGAGGACGAGTACAGGAGCGGGCTGTCTGTCGGGTTCGTCCCCATGCTCGGCGCGAAGCGCATGCAGCCCGTCTCCGTCGACCTCGTCGTCGACGAGGTGCCGCTCGAGGGGCCGAGCGCATCTCCCCAGCGGACAGGATAGAGGTGGACGGGCTTGAGACCTGCGACTACCTCGTCTATCCCGTCGAGGCCGCCCTCGCGGACAAGCTCTGCGGCATAGTCGAAGTTCATGGAAGAAGAGCGTCCTCCAGGGTAAAGGACCTCGTAGACATCGCCGTCTATGCCACTACGGCCACGGTGGACGGTTCGGGGTTCCAGTCCCGACTGCGCCGCGAAGCCTCCGCGCGGCGCATCTTTCTGGGCGACTCCTTCGGATTGCCGAAGGCCTGGGGCGCTCCCCAGGCGCGCCAGTACGCGAAGCTCTGCCAGAGGACGGGCCTTCCGGAGGCGTTGAGGAATATGGAAGCCGCATCCGAGCTCGCCGGCAGGCTCCTCGACCCCGCGATCCGGGGAGAGGCGGGCGGCAGGCACTGGAATCCGGAAGCGCGCGAGTGGGAGTAGGCGCCGTGCGCCCGGATGGCCGGCTTGACGGCGCGCTTGCGTTCGGTTAGAACGGTGTGCATGGAAAACCTACAAGTTTTGTAAGGGCGGGACCCACCGGGCCCGCTCTAGTTTTTTATAGGGACAAAGGCAGGGACCCGCCGGCAGGTGCGATGCCTGCAACGGGGCCTCCATGTCCGATATCGCTTGCGGGGCTGAATCTAGGCTTTTGATGCGGTCCCTTTCTTAAGCCTCGGGAAGCCTTTCAAAGCTGTCGGGCCAGGACTCCTGCTATTTGCTGCCAGGCAAGTTGCGCTTGCCCGTTAAGACGTCGAGCGTGTATCGTTGCCGCCGATGGGGACGTGGGGCATGAGCAGAAGCGCCACGAGTCCCAAAGGCTTGCTGGAGTCCGCTCGCTTTGCACCAGGGCGACATCGAAGGGTCGTCGCGCAGGCTCCGGCCGAATACGTAACACCTGGCATTGTGTGGACAGCGTCAGGGATGCGTCATTAGGGCGTTCTTCGCATGGCTGCAAATCCGCTTTGCATCCAGGCCAGAGCCACGCTACAATGCTTGGCAACAATTCATCAGCGGGGCCTTTGACAAGCGCCGCTTCAAGTTAGGTCAGGTTAGATGAAGAACTAGCGATGCCCATTTCGGGCGCCCCATACGACCATTCTGCCAATCCGGTCGCGCTTCAGGGTGCCGCATCGCCTCAGAATCTTCTTGTTTCAAGTTCATGCATCGCGTGCCTGACCCTCTGCGCGACCTCCCCTCGAAGGAGCTCGCCATGCAACTGAATCTCAATCACATCAGCTATACCTACCCTGGTACGGTATCGGCCGCCATCGATGACGTCAGCGTCACATTCTCGTCGGGATGGACGGGCGTCATCGGCGATAACGGATGCGGGAAGAGCACGCTTGCCCGTATCGCCGCGAACTCCATCGCGCCAGATTCCGGAACGGTGAGTCCGAAGCTGTTCTCGGCGTACTGCCAGCAGGACTCGACCCAGGAACCGGACAATCTCCTCGACTTCGCATCGGACTGGGGCAAGGAGGCGCAACGAGCAAGGGCTTTGCTTCGCGTCGAAGACGACTGGTTCTGGCGCTATGGCACTCTCTCTGGGGGTCAGCAGAAGCGGCTCCAGATCGCATGCGCGCTCTATGCGCGACCGGAAGTCCTTATCATGGACGAGCCGACAAACGACCTCGACATCGTGACACGCGACATCGTGAGGGAAGCCCTCGCTTCATTCGGCGGCATCGGAATTCTCATCTCGCACGACAGGGCTCTGCTGGATAGCCTTGTGAGCCAGAGCCTGATGTGCGAGGGGGTGCGTTGGACCATGCGACCCGGAGGGTACACGAAGGCGAGTGTCCAATCGGCCATCGAGCGCTCTGCTGCAATCAGGGACCGCGAGAAGGCCGCCCGCGAAGCGAAGCGCTTGAAGGCGGAAGCCCAGCGCAGAAGCGAGGAGGCGGCGCGTCAGAAGGGCAAGCGCAGCAAGCGCAACTTGGACAAGCACGACAGTGACGCACGGGAGAGGATTGGACGCGCCATAGTCTCAGGAAAGGACGGCGTGGCTGGCAAGCTCTCGTCCAATATGAGTGAACGGCTGGCAAAGGCCGAGGGAGAGCTCTCAAAGAGAGTTGTCGCGAAGCGATACGACCATGCTCTCGGCGCGTTCGGAATTGCCGCGCGTTCGAGCTGCGTGGTGCACCTAGAGGCGACGCGACTGTCCGCTGGTGATTTCTCGATAGTCGTGCCAGAGCTCTGGATCTCGCCAACGGACCACGTGGTGCTGACTGGCGCGAACGGAACGGGAAAGAGCCTGGTGGTACGAAGCGTCATCGAATCTGCTCCCGACACCGTCAAAGTGGCGTACGTTCCCCAGAACGTCGGGCCGGAAGAACGCGGGCGGGCCCTGAGACGACTACGAGGTCAGGACCAAGAGACGAAGGGCCGCATCCTCTCCATCGTGGCACGGTTGAATTCCGACCCCGATAAACTGCTCGATGGAGACGATTTGAGTCCTGGCGAGCTCCGCAAACTCATGCTCGCGCAGCAGCTTGTTGCGAATCCCAACCTCCTCGTGCTCGATGAACCGACGAATCATCTCGATGTGGGCTCCATCGAAGCGCTTCAAGGCATGCTGATTGGTTTTCCTGGTGCGTTCCTGCTGGTCACGCATGATGGGCAGCTGTCGGAGGCGGTCACGCAGATTGGATGGGAGACAAGGCGAGGCGAGAATGGGATGAGACTACAAGTCGCTGATGAATAAGCTTTGTTCGCCTTCGGCCGATGCCGCGATTCAGCACGAGCGTGGTTCTCAGCGCGCTTGTGCTGAGCAGCAGGGCAAGCGTCGATGCAAAAGAGTTCGCTGCTCGATTCAATGTGAGCGTCTTTCGCATGCACGAGCATCCTAGCCCCGAGTGTCCGATCGGCCGCAACGTGCACGCCGTGCTCGGCACGGAGCTTGACGCTGCGGAGCAGGCCATGCTTGACCACCTTGACTCCACCACCTTGGCCGATCTGGCCGACGCTACGAGGGAGCGCATCGCGCAGCAGGAGCAGGCCTAGGGGTCTGGGGTCGCGGGCTCGCCCAGATTGCCAAGCATCTCGGATTCCGTCTTGGCGCTCCGCTCGGCCAGCGTCCGTGCTTGTCGTCCGGACGGAATGCCCTCGCTTTATCCGACAGCCCCGCCCAACAAGTGGCCTGCTACCAGGGCTGCCATTTCCCGCGGGTCTCGTTCCAGCCCTTACGTGCCCACGTAATGAACATCCCATAGAGTCCGTAGGCGAGAAAAGCGGCCTCGTAGCTCCCCTCGCGTCCCAGGTCGGCGTCGCTTACGATTGTTTCGAACGCGGCCAGGATGGCATCCGTACGGCCCTGCTCGATCATGAGGTCGTTTTCCGTGCGCAGTGACAGGCAGAACTCAAAGTAGCGCAGAGCCCGCTGGGGATTCGAGAACGCGAGCTCCTTCAGGCGGTGTCCCTTCTCGTATGCCCGCCATTGGCGAACGAGGTAGGCAGTCAGCAGCTCCTCCTTAGACGAGAAGTTGCGAAAGTACGTGGCCCGGCCCACGCCCGCCCGTGCGGCAAGCTCGTCGATGGTGACCTTTCTGATGTTCTTCTCGGCCATAAGCAAGAACAGGGCGGATCCCAGCATGTCCGTGGCATATGCAGACACGACAGACCTCCTGATACGAAAGCGGCCGATGCGTATCGATTGCGCTCGCGACATCGGGACGCTTGCAGGACGGACGATACGATTGTATCAGCTGAAGCGAATCTGAGGAATCTTTCGGGGGCTGTGATGAAGGAGAAGACACGGGGACGCCTGCGGCTGCTCGCAAGGGTGGCGGGAGGAATCTGCATCGCCATCGTCGTGCTCGCCCTGGTGCTCACGACCCATACGCAGATCGTTATTGGAGCGATCCAGAAACTTTCTGCCGGCACGGTCAAGACAACCAATGCCTACAAGCCCGAGGGCAAACACGTGGATGCGATGCGGGATAACGGACAGCGCATCGTGACCGAAATCGCCTATGCCGACAAGTACCCCAATAGCTTCCTGGACATAACCTACCCCGATGCCGACACCTCCGTGCGCAGGCCGACGCTGGTCTATTTTCATGGCGGAGGGTTCTTTGCGGGCAGCAAAAGTGCGGGTGACCCGCTGGCGTCGAGTGACGTCACGTCGCTGCTGGATGACATCTGTGCGGCCGGCTACAACGTCGTGAACGTGGACTACGGTCTCGTGCCCGACTGCCGCTTCCCAGTTCCTGTCATACAGGCCAATCAGGTACTGGCCTGGTGCGAGTCGCATGCGAAGGAATACGGCCTCGATATGGACGATGTCATCATCATGGGCTCGTCTGCCGGCGCCATCATAACGAGCCAGCTGGGCGCCGTCATCGCAAATCCAAAGTATGCCGACGCGCTTGGCATAAAGCCCAAGTTGGAGCCCAGCCAGGTACGTGCTCTCGTGATTGATGACGCACCTCTTGTGTACGACGAGTTCTCCCTCGCCACCAAGGTTATCGTAGGTAACTACGTGAGCGGGACGATCTTCCTCAGTAAGGATCAGGTGCATCGTTACGACGCCACCCAATGGGTCACCTCGGCCTACCCGCCCGCGGTACTTCTCGGCAGCGAATATCACAACGACATGAGGCACATGGACGCAGCGCTTTCGGGGGCGGGTGTCACGCACGAGCTCATCGATCCGCTGGCCGAGCGTGGCCTGAAGATGCCGCACTGCTTTGTGGCCTCCGAGCGCAAGAACAAGGTCGCACGTGACGCGTTCGAGAGGATGCTGGCCTTTCTCGCCGACCGGACGGACTAGCTCACTGGGAGCGTAGCAGGGCGATCGCGAGGCGGTACTTTTGCACTCGCTCTCGGTCGGCATCCGTGACCTTGGCCAGGCGGCTGAGGTCGCTGTTGTGGGTGAGGTCGGCGAGCTTCACCGTGCGGGCGAGTGCGTTGTGCTTCAGGTTTGACACATAGCCAAGATAGGGCACGCTTTTGTCGTGCGTGAGCAGTTCAAGGGCGTCGATCACGTCGTCTTCGATGCCAGCCGCGCGCAGGTCGTCGAAGGTGGTCGGCGTATCTTCCACAACGTCGTGCAGCCATGCCGTCGCTTTTGCCTTGTCACCGCTTACCTGTGCGGCCACGTGCGCGGGGTGTTCGATGTAGGGTGCGCCGGCTTTGTCGGTTTGTCCCGCGTGCGCCTTGCGTGCGATTGCCTGGGCAATCGTTTCCTGCGGTCCCATGTGCCTCATCCCTTCCTGCGGCTCTAGTGCGATTCTATCGAAGGCGGAATGAGATGCGAAGCTAAGGAATGGGAGAGGAACGTGTTTTCCCGCGATGCGAGGAGCCATGCTCGAACGCCTTGATGCCGCTGCCCTTGTCGACCCTGCGATAAGGCGCGGGGCCTCATGGCGAAGCGGCAGACGGCGGCAATGCTGGCGCGGCTTATCCGCAACGCGGATGCTCCTCTCCGCAGCCGCGAGATCCATGCGGCACTCTGCGCCATCGCGGACCTTCTGCCTGATATCGGCGAAGGGGGGACTGCCTGGAGTAACAGGCTTGACCCTCACGTAACGTCATGGTTTAGAGTGTGGCCAAGACGAGCGAGAGGAGGGTCCGTGAGAACCGTGCATGAAGTCAGCGAGCTTGCGCACGTGAGCGTGCGAACGCTGCATCACTACGACAAGATAGGCCTGCTTCGACCAAGCGCCCGCAGCGAGGCGGGCTACAGGCTCTACAGTGACAAAGACCTGGCGCGACTGCAGCAGATCATGCTCTTTCGGGAGCTGGAGTTCTCGCTCGCCGACATAGGGGCAATTCTCGACAGCCCGGAATTCGATCGAGACAGAGCGCTCGACCAGCAGATCGAGCTTTTGGAGCTTCGTCGGGAGCACATCGGAAACCTGATAGACATGGCAAAGGCCATGAGGGACGGAGAGGGAAGCATCTTGGAATTCGAGCCGTTCGACACGAGCAAGCTGGACGAATACGCCGAGCAGGCGAAGGCTTCGTGGGGAAAGACCCCGCAATGGAAGGAATACGAGGAGAAGTGGGCCGGAAGGCCGAAGGAGGAGCAGGTCGCGATGGGCAAGAGCCTGATGGAGCTCTTCGTGCCGTTTGGGCGGATGTCTGCCGAAGGGGCCGACCCCTCGTGCGAGGAGGCGCTGGCTCAGGTCGCAAGGATCCAGGCATTCATCACCGAGAACTACTACGACTGCACCAACGAGATTCTGGCGGGGCTTGGCCAGGCATACGGCAGTGGTGGCGACTTCACGCGCAACATCAACGCGGCGGCCGGTCCCGGTGCCGCCGAGTTTGCCGCCGCCGCGGTGCGCGCGTACTGCGAACGAGCGTAGGTTGCGAGAGGCCCGCCCGGCAGGGCCTAGCTGGCTGCCAGCAGGCGGATGTCCTTCTCGACGTCCGCCATGGTGGTGCGCCGCAGCTGGTCCTCCAGCGCCCGCTGGGCAGCCTCCAGGCGATCGTCCAGCGCGGCGTGGATGTTGCCGCCCACGGGGCACTGCGGGCAGGGGCTCTCGTGAAAGTGGAAGAGCGAGTCCGCGTCGCTCTGGTCAACGGCGCGCCACAGGTCGAGGAGGGTGATCTTCTGGAGCGGGCGTGCCAGTGTGATGCCGGACTTTCCCTTGCTGGAGTTGATGATGTTCGCCTGCTTGAGCATGCCCATGATCGTGCGGACCATGACGGGGCTCGTGCCGATGCTTTCTGCGAGGAAGGCGCTGGTGACGGGCCTTGTGCCACCGAAGTAGTCTATGGCGCACACCATGTGCGCCGCCATCGTGAGCCTGCTGGTTATCTGCATTCGTTCACCTATTCCGTAACTACTACCTTGCCAAGGGTCTTCTTCCTGCCCCTTGTGTGAGGGTACTACTCCGTGGCGAGTGCTGACATTGCACGCGCCGCGCCGCTGTGACCGCAGGCGCATAGCTGGTCTTCCGGCAGGTCGCAGGCATGGCGCTGGCGCGAGACCAGCTGCTCGACGAATGCCGTCGCGGGGCGTGCCAGAATCTCCTCGGGCGCACCGTATTGCTGTACCTTGCCCTCATCGAGCACGAGCACGTGCGTCCCCAGGCGCAGCGCCTCGCCTATGTCGTGGGTCACGAACATTACGGTGATGCCGGTCTCGCGGTGGATGCGGCTTATTTCGACCTGCAGCTGACCGCGGGTAATCTCGTCCACGGCACCGAACGGCTCGTCCATCAGAAGGATGTCGGGCGACGCGGCCAGGGCCCGTGCGATGCCCACGCGCTGCTGCTGACCGCCCGAGAGCTCGGACGGGTAGCGCTCCAGGAGGTCTTTGGAGAGCCCCACGATGTCCATCCACGTGCGCACTGCCTTGCGCGTGCGCTCGTGGTCGTGCTTGTTGAGCAGATTGGGCACGTATGAGATGTTGTCCTCCACCGTCATGTTGGGGAAGAGGACGCTCCCCTGGATGGCGTAGCCGATGTTGCGGCGCAGCTGGATGGGGTCGGTGTCGCGCACATTGTGGCCGTCCACGAGCACGGTGCCCGAGGTGGGCTCTATCAGGCGGTTCACCATCTTGAGCGCGGTGGTCTTGCCGCTTCCGGAGGAGCCGATCATGGTGACGAACTCGCCCTTCGGAACCTTGAGGTCGAGGTGCTCCAGCACGCTCTTCTCGCCATAGGACTTGCTGACGTCGCGGTACTCGATGGCGACGCTGGTGGTGTTGGTCGCGTTGCTCATTAGATCAGCCCCTTCGAGCTCAGGAACTCCCTGGCCACGGCCTTGGGGTCCTTCTTTTCCTCTTCCACCTCGTAGTTCATGCGGGCCATGTCCTCCTCGGATATGGTGCCCTGGAGCTTCTTGAGCTCGGCGCGCAGCTCGGGGTGCTCTTGGAGCGTCTGGTTGCGAACGACGTTTCCGCACTGGTAGGAGGGGAAGAAGCCCTTGTCGTCGGTGAGCACCGTGGCGTCCGCGGTGCTGAGCTTGCCGTCGGTGGTGTAGATGATGATCGCGTCCACGCTGTCCTGGGCGAGGGCGTCGTACTTGAGGCCCGCGTCCATCTCGGTGGTCTTGCCGAAGCTCATGCCGTAGGTGCTGCAGAGGGCGTCGTATCCGTCCTCGCGCTCGAAGAAGTCCGGCTCGGCCCCAAGGTTCAGCTGGCCGGCGACCTTGGCGAGGTCCGAGTAGGTCTTGAGGTCGTACTTCTGCACGATGTCGTTGCGCACGGCGATGCCGAACGTGTTGCCGAAGCCGTACATCCCCACCCAGCTCATGTCCAGCTTCTTGTTGTAGTCCGCCTGCAGCTGGTCGAACTCGTCCTCGGAGTAGGTTCCCTTGTTCTTGAGGACCGCGGCCCATCCAGTGCCTGTGTACTCTGGGTACAGGTCGAACTGCCCGGACTCCATGCCGGCCTCGAGGTTGGAGGTGCCGCCCGCGACGCCCTCGGTGAGGTCCACCTTGAGGTTGGTGTCGTGTTCGATGAGCATCTTGAGGGCCTCGCCCATGATGTACTGCTCGGTCATGGGCTTGGTCGCGACGTTGATGGTGTCGCTCGGGCCGGCAAGCATGCCCGGCACCGTGGCACCCAGCGCCGCGGCTGCGCAGACGAGG